>CAYVGN010000046.1:9752-12250 GCA_964451215.1 uncultured Acidobacteriota bacterium | reverse complement strand
CCCCACCACCGCCGAGGCCGAAGCCACCGCCCGCGCCATTGCCCTGGCGGAAATGTCCGGCGCCCCCATCTACATCGTGCACCTGAGCTCGAACGACGCACTGGAGAAGGTGCGCGAGGCGCGCGACCGCGGCCTGCCCGTCTACGCCGAAACCTGTCCCCAGTACCTGTTCCTCTCCATCGAGAACTTCGACCTTCCCGGCTTTGAAGGCGCCAAGTATGTTTTCACCCCGCCGCTACGGGAGAAGTGGCACCAGGAAAAGCTCTGGACCGGGCTGGCCCGGGACCACCTCCAGGTGGTTTCCACCGACCACTGCCCCTTCTGCTTCAAGGAGCAGAAAGAGCTGGGCAAGGACGACTTCACCAAGATCCCCAACGGCGGGCCCGGCATCGAGCACCGCCTCAGCCTGGTCTTCACCGGCGGCGTGCACGGGAAGCGCTTCAGCGTGAACCGTTTTGTGGAGCTCGTTTCGACCACGCCTGCCAAGCTGTTTGGACTCTACCCGCGGAAAGGCACCATTGCTATCGGCTCGGACGCCGACCTCATCCTGTTCGACCCGGACAAGGAAGAGACCATCAGCGCAGAGACCCACCACATGCGCGTGGATTACTCCATGTTCGAGGGGATCAAGGTGAAGGGGCTGCCCACAACGGTGTTGTCGCGGGGCCGGGTGATCGTGGAGAACGGCCGCTTCCAGGGCCGCGCGGGCCAGGGCTCCTTCCTCCGCCGCAACAGGTATGGCGGCCTGTAAGGCTGACCCACCCCCGGCTCATTTAATGGCGAGGGCCTGGTCAACCAGGACGTTGTTCTGCTGAAGCAGGGTGGCGGTGGCGCGCTGCACCGCGACCACCGCCTTCTTGTAGGCGATGCGGGCGGAGAGCAGTTCCCGCTCGGCGTCGGCGGCGCGCTGCTGGGCGTCCAGGACAAAGAAGATGGTGGCCGCGCCCAGCTCGTACTTGCGCTGCTCGGCTTCCTGGTTCTTGCGCGCCAGGTCGCGGGCCGCGGTGGCCGCGGTGATATTGGCCTTGCTCTGTTCGAGCTGGTTGATGGCGTTGCGCACCTCCAGCGCAATCTGCTGCTGCAGCTCCCGCTCCTGGTAGAGGTTCTTGCGCTGCTGGATCTCGGCGACGGCCAGGTCGGCCTGGGCCTGCCGGCTGCGGATGGGCAGGGTCAGGAAGAGCCCGAAACCGTAGGTGGGCTTGTCGAAGCCGAACACCTGGCTGAGCGCGTCGCCCAGCCCGCCCGTGTACAGCAGGCCATCCCGGAGGAAGTTGCCCCCCAGGCCGCTGGAGAGATAGCTGCCGGTCAGGCGCAGGTCAGGCTTCAGCGCATTGAGCGCCTGGCGGATGCTGATGTCATCCACCGCCTGCTGGCGCCGCAGGTTTTCCAACTCGGGGCGGCGGCGCAGTGCCTGCTCCACGGCTTCCTCGGCGTTGACGCTCTCCACGGTGGCGGGCGGCAGCGGTGGGTCGGTCAGGTTCAGCGGCAGGCTTCGCACCGCCGGGTCAATGTCCGCGGCGATCAGGCGGCGCAGCCCGTCCTCCTGCTGTCGAAGCTGGTACTCAGCGGTGCTCACCGCCACCTTGCGCGTGGCCACCTCCGCCTCGGAGCGGAAAATGTCCAGCGGCGGCAGCGCCCCCAGCTCCAGGGCGCGCTTGTCGCGGGCGTAAGACTTTTCCGCCAGCTCCAGCGAGTTGCGCAGCACCGCCAGGTTCTCGCGCGCCTGCACCACGGTCCAGTACTGGTTGATGGCCGCCTGGAGCGTCTCGGTGAGCTGCTGCTCGAATCGCCCGCGGGACACCTGCTCGTTGATGCGGGCGATGACGATAGGGGCGCGCTGGATGTACAGCCCCCGGTTGCGCAGCAGCGGCTGGCTCAAGGTAAAGGTCATGTTGCTGCTGATCGCGGGGTTGATGAAGACGAACCGGTTGTCGCTGGCCGTCTTGCTGCTGTTGATGCTCACCGTGTAGGTGGTGCCGCTGGTGAAGGTTTGCTCGTAGGTAAAGCGGGCCTGTTGGGTGAGCTGGCTGGTGGCTTCCAGTTGAGTGGAGGTGGGTTGGGCGGCGCGAGAAGAGGTGAACGAGCTGGTGATGCGCGGGTCGAAGGGGGCCTGGGCGCGCAGGACCGGCGGCGCCGCGGCCTGCACCTCCAGCCGCGCCAACCATACGCTGGTGTTGCGCTGCACCACCAGCCGCACCACGTCGCGCACCGCAAGCGTCAGCTTGCCGTCCTGCACCAGGTCCTTGAGCGAGCCGGGCGCTTCCAGCCTGTATTTGGCCGGGCGGGCGAAGGCCTGCTTGAAATAGGTGGGCGAAGGGAAAAGCGGCACGGTCAACCGCGGCTGATCAGCGCCTTGCGCGGACCAAGCAGTCAGAAAGGCAAACATAGCAACGACGCATCTATCACGCATAGCAATTCGGGAAGTGGGGTCCGCAGATTTCGCAGACCTCGCACAGGACAAATCTGTGGGAATCTGCGGCATCGGCGGATTGGTTATT
>CAYVGN010000046.1:6279-9742 GCA_964451215.1 uncultured Acidobacteriota bacterium | reverse complement strand
CCAGCGACGCCGCCCTGCGCGCCGGGTAGAGACCGAAGATCAGCCCGACCGACACCGAAACCGAGAAGGCCAGCAGAATCGAGGTGGCGCTGACGATGGTAGACCAGCCGGCGGTCCAGGCGATGAGGCGCGACAGGCCGAAGCCGAACCCGATGCCGATAAGGCCACCCAGGATGGAGATCAGGACGGCCTCCAGGAGGAACTGGCGGACGATGTCCCGCTGGCGGGCGCCGATGGCCCGGCGGATCCCGATCTCGCGCGTACGCTCCAGCACGGTGGCCAGCATGATGTTCATAATTCCGATGCCGCCCACCAGCAGCGAGATGCCGGCGATGGCTACCATGACGAAGTTGAAGATCATCTGGGTGCGGCGCTGTTCCTCCAGCAGCCCGGCCGGCACCACCACGGCGAAGTCGCCGGCCGCCTTGTGGGTGGCGTTGAGGATGGCGCGGACGGCGTCGGCAGTGTCAACGGACTGCGCCGCGTCGCGCACCCGCAGGTAGATGCCGTCAATCTCGTCCTTGTAAAAGGAGGTGGTGTCGGAGAAGCGGCGCAGGCACGTGTTGAGCGGCACGTAGATCAGGTGGTTGCGGTCCTCCACCTGCACCCCCTCGACCTCGGTCTGGTAGGTGGCCTGGCTGGCCAGCACCCCGACCACCCGCAGCCACACGTCATTGACCTTGACGTAGCGGCCGACCGCGTCGCCGTAGCTGAACAGCACCCGCCGCGCGCTGTCGCCCAACACCGCCACCGGCGCCCCGGCCGCCTGTTCCTGGACATCGAAGAAGCGCCCCGCCACCACCCGCATCCCGGCAATCTCCAGAAACTCGGGCATCACCCCGAAAACCGGCGGCAGGTCCTGGGAGGCGGCAGGAATGATCTTACTGGGCTTGAAGCGCTTCCGGGGCGAGACCATCTCGATGCCGGTCAGGTTGTCCTGGATAGCGCGCACGTCTTTGAAGCTGAGCCCCGCCGACAGTTTCCGCACCTTCTGTAGTTCTTCTTCGTTGGAGGCCTCCTTGGCCTCCACGATCACGTTGTTCACGCCCAGCAACTCGATGAAAGCCAGCGCCTCCTGGCGGGCTCCCGCCGCGATGGACAGCATGGAGATCACCGCCCCCACGCCGAAGATCATGCCCAGCATGGTCAGCAGCGACCGCAGCTTATGCGTGGTCAGGCTGTCCAGGCCCATTCGGAACTCGGGCCAGAGAAAGACCAGCCTGCGCAGTGAAGTCCTCATTGTGGGTTCAATATTCAAGGTTCGAGGTTCAGGGTTCGCGTGGAACGTTGAACGGCCGCTAGCGGCCGGCGGGGCCGGCGCTGAGCGGGTTCTTGCCTCGCTTGGCCGCTGCCGCACGATTTTCGGGGTCCAGCAAGGCCACCTGCTCGCCGGGCGACAACCCCCTGACGATCACCACCTGGCTCTCGCTGCGGCGCCCGGCGGTCACCTCCCGCCGCTCAAACCTGCCGTCCCTCCTTACGTAGGCCCACTTCTTGTTCTCCTTCTCGAAGACCGCCTGCGCCGGGACGTAGGCCACGTCGCGCAGCCGTTCGGTGATGATCTCCGCCTCGGCGCTCAGCCCGGGCCGCAGGCGCGGATCCTGGTTGGCCATCGAGAAGACCACATCGAAGCTCTTGGAGGGGTCCCCGAAGAAGACGCGCGAGGCCATGCCCGCCAACGTCCTGACCTTGCCGGGGAAGGTCTCTCCGGGCATGGCATCCAGGCGGATCACCACCTCTTGCCCTTCCTTGATGTTGCCGCGGTCCACCTCGTTGATCTTGCCGCTAACCTCCATCTGGGAGGTATCCACCACCTCCAGGACCGGGTCGCCGGCGAAGGCCTGGTCGCCCACCCGGTAGTCGGGGATGTCGATGCCGGGCGCCCACCAGCCGCCGATGGCAAAGCGGTTGGAGCGGACGCTGACCAGGCCGCTCATGGGAGACTTGATGGTGATCTGCTCGATGCGGTGCTGGGCCTGTTTCAGGTCCAGCGCGGCCTTGTTGGCCTTCTCTCTGGCCACGGCCAGCTCAGCGTCGCTGGACTTGGCGCGCGACTGCACGTCCTCGTTCAGTTGCGCCAGGCGCTTGCGCGCCGCCTCCAGCGTCAGCAGGTTCTTCTTGGCCTCGATTTCCGAGACCAGCTCGTTGCGGCTCACATCCAGCTCGGCGCGGCGCACGGCGAACTCCGCCTTCAGCAGCTCCACCTTGTCGTTCTGCTCGCGGACGGCTGCCTCGGCGCGGTTCTTGGTGATCTCCTGCTGGGCCTCGGTCAGCGTGGACTGGTGGGTGGCCAGGTTGTTCTGCAGCTCGGCAGGATCAAACGCCAGGGCCACTTCCCCTTCCTTGACGAAGGCGCCGGTGGAAGCCAGTTCGGTGATCAGCAAGGTCCCGCCGATATTCGGGGAAACGATCACCGCGCTCCGGACCGCACGCAGGTCGCCGCGGGCGTAGGTCTTGACCAGGAAGTCGCCGCGGTGCACGGCCACCGTGGGGATCTCTGAAGCGGCGGCGGGCTTGAAGTAGCGGGCGGCCAGAACACCGACGGCGGCCAGCATCGCCATCACCACCAACAGGCCGATCAGGCTGCGCATCACGCTTTCCCCCGCACAGCGGCGGCCGGCTCTTCCAGCGCCACCGTTTCGCCGGGCCGCAGGCCCTGGCGGACCTCCACCTGCGTCTCGTTCTTCTGGCCGACCACGATTTCGCGCGCCGCAAAGCTCCGGCCGTCCTTCACGTAGGCAATGACCTTCCCGGCCCGGTCAAAGGAGGCGCGAGCCGGGATGAGCACCACGCCCTGCAGCTTGTCCACAATGATCTCCGTGCCGGTGCTCATGCCGGGCCGCAGCCGGCTGTCGGTGGCCTCCATCTTCACCTGTGCACGGAACACCTTTTGCGGCGGCCACACCATCCAGTTCACCTGCGAGAGCGCGCTGATTTCCTGGACCTTGCCAGCCAGGGTTTTGTCCGCGAGCGCGTCCACCTTGACGCGGACCGGCTGGCCTACGGCGATGCGGCTGCGGTCGGTCTCTTCGATGTTCAACTCCACCGCCAGCGAGGTCAGATCGGGAATCTCCGCGATGGCAGCGCCCGGCCAGGCACGGTCGCCGGCCTTGAACTCAGGCGCGTTGGCCCCTGGGCCGCTGCGGGCTTGCCAGTTCGGCAGCAACTGCAGGACGCCGGAGATGGGCGAATGGATGGTCAGGCGCTTGAGGTTGGCCTGGGCCAGGGTCACGTCGTTTTCCGCCTTCTTGCGCTTTTGGATGGCCTGGTCCAGTTCGGCCTCCTGCGAGCGTTTGTGGGCGGCGATGCGTTCGCGGACCTCGACTAGTTTCCGTTCAGCGTTTTCCAGCGCCAGCCGGGCCTTTCCCGCCTCGATCTCGGAGACGATCTCCTGCTTGCTGACCTCCAGCTTGGCCCGCTCCACATCAAACTGGGCTTGAGCCAGGTCCAGGCGGTCCTGCTC
>CAYVGN010000046.1:0-6269 GCA_964451215.1 uncultured Acidobacteriota bacterium | reverse complement strand
GTTCTGGATACGGGCCTGGGCGCGGATCTTTTCGATCTCGGCATCGGCTTGCTTGAGAGCCGACTGCCGCTCCTGCAGCCGGTTCTGTTCCTGGATGGCGTCAATCACGACGATTTCGTCGCCGGCCTTGACGACGCTGCCGCTCTTGGCCAGCTTCACCAGGCGGACTTCGGTGACGCTGGTGGGCGCGGCCAGGGTGACCGAGCGTAGGGCCTTGATTTCGCCCCGCGCCTTCACCGCGATCTCCAGCTCGCCCCGGATCACCTGGGCCGTGGCCAGCGCCGGCCCCGCCGCCCGGGCGCGACGATAGGCATGGACCGCGCCGCCGATCACCAGCAGCAGCACAACCAACAGGGCGACACGCGCCTTACCTGCCATTGTTCCTCGCCTCAGAGGGAGTGGTCTTGCCGGCGCGCGCTTCAGCAGCCCCAACCGGCGGAGAAGCAGCCACCATCTCACCCTCCTGGAGACCGGAAAGGACGGCCCACTCCAGATCGTTCTTCGGCCCCAGGCGCACGGCGCGTGCCTCGATCGAGCCGTTCCGTTGCACCCAAACGAACCCGGCTTCGGAACGCCCCGCCTGCTGTAGGACGGCGCCCCGCGGCACCAGCACGGCGTCCGGCGCCGACTCCAGCTCCACGTCTACGCTGGCGGAAATATCCGGGATCAGGCGGGGATCGCTGCCCTGCACGCTGAACACCACAGGGATGGTCTTGACGAACTTGGTCCACCAGCCGGGGGCGGTAGCGATAGTGCTGATCGTTTCCACGCGCCCGGCCAGGCTCAGGTCTGGGTAGGCGTCCAGGCGCACCACGCCGCCCTGGCCGGGGCGCAGCAAGGCGGCATCAAGCTGGTTGATGCGCGCCCGCACCACCATCTCCGCCGAGTTCACCACCTGGAGGAAGGTCACCCCCGGGCGCACCTGGTCGCCTTCCTGCACCGCGCCCATCTGCCCGCTCTTCCAGATGGGGGTCAACACCACCATGCCGTCAATCGGGGAGTGCACCACCAGGCGCTCATAATTGAGGCGCGCGTTCTCCATCTGCAGCCGTTCCCGCTCGCGCCGTATCTCCAGGATCTTCAGTTCGGCGTCCGCTACCGCTTGGCGCCGCTCCAGCGTCGTCTGCAGCATCTTCAGCGTGGCTTCCGCTTCCGCCAGCGCCTGCTGGTTCTTCTCGGCGTCAATTCGGGAGACGACTTCGTTGCGCCGGTTCTCCAGGCGCGCTGCTTCCAGGTCGGTGCGCGCCTTGGCCAGATCGGTCTTCTGCTTCTCGCGCTCGACATCCAGCTCGGCGCGGCGCTTGGCGATCTGGTCGGTGAGGCTGACGAACTCCGCCTGGCGGTCCAAAAAGTTGTTCAGTTGGGCCTGGCGCTCGAATTCCGCGAGCACATCACCCTTCTTGACCCTGGACCCGGCCGGCGCCACGCGAACCACGGTCAACTGGCCCATACCCGGACCGCGCATGGACGGCGCCGAAACGCCGGCGAAGCGAACCGCGGCCAGCACACCACCCGCGCGAACGCTGCGCACCAGCTTGCCGCGCTTAGCGGCCACAAAGGCAGCCGGCGCGCCGGGCGCTGCCGGGCGCGCCGGGCGCGCCCGCCGCGCCACTTCCAGCACTCCCGCCAACACCAGCAGCAGCGCCGCCCCGCTGGCTATCCACACCGCCCAGGGTCGCCGGGGAGGGCGAGGCAGCTCAGGCGGCCGGGCGACCGCTGCCCGCATCTGTTCCTCAACTTTTAGCGAAGTGGAGCCCATTCTCCTTATCCGGCGGCTCGACCCTACTGCAGCCAGCCAACTATATTACCCCGACTCCCGGTGATTTAGACGGATGAAAGCGCGTTTCGATTAGGAAAAAACTCGTTCATGCCGCTGCTTCGTTCACCATCTCCACAATGGCCCGCTCGACCTCGCGGGCCACCGGCTCCATCTCCGGAACCCGGAAGGCCTTCAGCAGCTCAGTCGGCAGGATCGTCGCCACCCTGGTCTGCCCGGCCTCGCGGTAAACCGAGATGCGGCAGGGCAGCGCCGTGGAAACCGCCCCGTTCGCCTCCAGTACCTTCTTGGCTTGGTGCGGATTGCACACCTCGTAGATCAGGCATTCCATATCCAGGTCCACTCCCTTGTTCCGCATCGTTTCTTTCAGGTTGTGAACGGCGAGCACGCCGAACTTCTGCTTCTGGGCGGCTTGTTCCAGCCGCCGGCCCACTTCTTCGGGGGACCTGGATGAAGGCTTCACGTACACCATACACTCCTCCCGCGCTCATAGACACCCCGGGGCTGCCCCAGGTTCCCGCAGGCTCCGACCTTGCCCAAATTGACTCTTGCGGAAGCCAGTAGTGGAAACATCATCAATCCAGGCGCTTGCGGAAGCGGGCAACGCTCAGGGCCAGGATCGAGGCGCCGTAGATCAGCAGCACCAGCATGTGCGGCCAAAGCACCTCGACCCCCGCGCCCTTGAGGAAGATGCCGCGGACCACCTCCATGAAGTAGCGGACCGGATTCAGCGCCGCGATGCCCTGGGCCAGCGGCGGCATGCTGCGGATGGGAAAGGCAAACCCGCTAAGCATGAAGGCGGGCGCAAAGAAGAAGAAGGAGGCCATCATCGCCTGCTGCTGCGTCTGCGAGATGGTGGAGATGAAGAGGCCCACGCCCAAGGTGGAGAGCAGGAACAGGGCAGCGCCGGCCAGCAGCAGCAGCACGTTTCCGCGGAACGGGATGCGGAAGATCACCAGGGCCGCGGCGGTGACCAGCAGCGTGTCGAGCAGCGCCACCAGCGCGAAGGGCAGCGTCTTGCCGATGATCAGCTCCACCGGACGGATGGGCGTCACCATCAACTGTTCCATGGTGCCGATCTCTTTCTCGCGGACGATGGCCATGGCGGTAAGCATGACGGTGACCAGGGTGATGATGTTGATGACCACGCCCGGCACGTAGTAGTTACGGCTGCGCAGGTCGGGGTTGAACCAGACGCGGGTGCGGCCGTCTAGGCGGGGGAGGGGCAGCGGGACGGCGGCCCCGGCCGCCACCGTCGGCCCCACCAGCCGCGCGCGCTGCTGCTCGGCCAGCGCCAGGCTGCCGTAACGGGCCACGATGGCGGCGACGTAGCCTGAGACAATGGAAGCGGTGTTGGAGTTCGTCCCTTCCACCAGAACCTGCACCGTCGCCGTCCGCCCCCGGGCCAGCTCGCCGCCGAAGCCGGGCAGCACGCCCACCACCGCCTGAACCGTGCCGTGGTCCAGCAGCTCCTCCACCTCGCGCCCGGTCGCCGGCTCGGCCACCACCCGGAAGCGCCCGGAACTGGTGAACGCCTCCCGCAACTCGCGGCTGGCCGGCGTCCGGTCCAGGTCCATCCAGGCCATCCGCACGTTCTCCACGTCCAGATTCACCGCGTAGCCGAAGATGAGCAACTGCACCAGCGGCGGCAGGAACAGCACCACCCGCATGCGCGGCTCCCGCAGCACCTGCCGGAACTCTTTCCTCACGATCTCCGTGATTCGCTTCCACATGGCTCAGGCCAGTTTCTGCCGGAGCTTCCGGGTGGCCGCCACAAAGACGACGGCGGCGAAGACGACCAGCAGCCCGACCTCCACAAACAGCACCTGCAGGCCCACGCCCTTGAGGTAAATCCCCTTCAGGATGACGATGAAGTAGCGGGCGGGCACGATGTAGGTGACCACCTGGATCACCGCGGGCATGTTCTCGATGGCGTAGACCAGGCCGGAGAGCAGGAAGGAGGGCAGGAACGAAGTCAGCATGCCGAGCTGATAAGCCAACAACTGCGAGCGGGCAAGGGCTGAAAGCAGGATTCCCCAGCACAGCGCGCCGAACAGGAAGATGCAGCCGGTCAGGAACAGCAACAGCGGGCTCCCCCGCAAGGGCACGCGGAACACCATCACTCCGGCCAGCACCGCCGTCACCATGTCCACCAGCCCGATGCCGAAGTAGGCGACCAGCTTGCCCAGCACCACTTCGGCCGGGCGCAGCGGGGTGGACAGCAGTTGCTCCATGGTCCCGGTCTCCCACTCCCGGGCGATGGTCAGGGAGGTAAGCAGGGCAGCGATGATCATCAGGATGACCGCGATCAGCCCGGGCACGATGTAGTTGCGGGACTTGAGGTCGCTGTTGTACCAGACACGCAGGCGGGCCTCGACCGGCGGATCGAACCGCCGGCCCGCACGCCGCTCCAGGGCTCGCGTCCGCAGCTCCAGCGCGTGCAACTGCACCACCGCCTCGGCATAGGAGAGGGCGATGGAGGCGGTGTTGGAGTCGCTGCCGTCCAGCAACAACTGCACCTGGGCCTCGCCGCCGCCCCGCAGGTTGCGCGAGAAATCCCGCGGGATGACGATGCCCAGCAGGCACTGGTCCGCGTCAATCTTGTTCTGGATGAGGGAAGCGCGGTCCGCCTCGCCTGCTATTTCAAAGTAGCGGGAACCGCGGAAGCGCGCCAGCAGCTCCCGGCTCTGTGGGCTCTGGTCGGCGTCCCAGACCCAGGTCGGGATGCGGTCCACGTCCAGCGACAGCGCGTAGCCGAACAGCAGCAGCAGCACCAGCGGGATAGCCAGGGCCATGATCAGGCTGTTGCGGTCGCGCACGATGTGCAGCAGCTCCTTGCTGGCCACCGCGCGTGTCCGGCGAAGGTTCATGACGGCTTCCGCTCTTGCTCTTCGATGACAGCGACGAAAACGTCCTCCAGCGAGGGCGGGACGGGTTCCAAGACGCGGACCTGGATTCCTCGCTGTTCCAGCCGCGCGCGGACGCGGGGCACGGCTGCGGCGGGATCGGCAACGGCCACGTGCAGGCCGCCCCCGAAGACCGCCACATCAAAGACGCCTGCCAGCCCTTCCAGGGCCTTCATGCTCTCCAGCGGGTCCGACGACTCCAGCCGCAGGAAGCGGTGCGAGGGCAGGGTCTGTTTCAGTTCGGCGGGCGGGCCCAGGGCGATGATCCTGCCCCGGTACATCAGCGCCAGCCGGTGGCAGTACTCGGCCTCATCCATGTAGTGGGTGGTGACGAAAACGGTGTGGCCGGCGGCGGAGAGCCGGTAAATCAGGTCCCAGAAACTGCGGCGGGCGATGGGGTCCACGCCCGAGGTCGGCTCGTCCAGGAACAGGATGGGGGGCTGGTGCAGGATGGCGCAGCCCAGCGCCAGCCGCTGCTTCCAGCCGCCGGCCAGTTCCCGCGTCATGGTGCCCCGCCGTCCCCCTAACCCGGCCATGGCCAGCACGTATTCCTTCCGCTCCCGCCGCCGCCCCTCCGGCACCCCGTAAATGCCGCTGAAGAAATCTATGTTCTCTTCCACCCTCAGGTCGTCGTAGAGCGAGAACCTCTGCGACATGTAGCCGATGTTCTGGCGGATCTGTTCCGGCTGGGTGGCTACGTCGAAGCCGCCCACCCGTGCCCGGCCGGAAGTGGGCGCCAGCAGGCCGCAGAGCATGCGGATGGTGGTGGACTTGCCCGCCCCGTTTGGCCCCAAAAAGCCGAAGATTTCGCCCCGTTTGACGGAGAAGCAGACGCGGTCCACAGCCACGAACTCCCCGAACCGCTTCTCCAGGCTTTCCGCCTCAACCACCAGCGAGTTGTTGTTGTGCGGCTGCATCTTCCTCACACCGGAGGCGCTCCCTCACCACGGCGGGGTCGCCGCTCTGGTTCCTCCCCAGCCGCGCCAATCTGCGAAATCTGCGGATTCTTCTCCACCTTGCGGATCTCGGCGATAAAAACGTCTTCGAGCGAGGGCACGATGGGGCGGAACACGGCCGGGCCGAGCCCCCTGGCCGCCAGCGCGCCCTCCAGTTCGGCGGCCGAGGCCCCAGCCCGATCCAGGAACAGGTGGAGGGTGGCTCCGGCCGGCTCCACGCTGAGCACGCCCTGCGCCGCCTGCAGCAGCTCGCGCGCCACCCTCGGGTCCGCGCACTCCACCTCGTAGCAAGCCTCTTCGATCTCGGTCCGCAGCGCCTGCGGCGAGTCGCAGCGGATCAGGCGGCCGCGATGGAGCAGCCCCACGCGGTTCGAGCGTTCCGCCTCGTCCAGGTAGGCAGTGGTCACAAACACGGTCAGGCCGTCCTTGACGAGCTGGTAGAGGATGGTCCAGAAGTCGCGGCGCGACACCGGGTCCACGCCGCTGGTCGGCTCGTCCAGGAAGAGAATCTGCGGGCGGTGCAGCAGCGTGCACATCAACGCCAGCTTTTGCTTCATCCCGCCCGAGAGGTGCCCGGCCCGCCGCGCGGTGAACGGCTCCATGCGCGTCATGCGCAGCAGGCGCGCCGAC
>CAYVGN010000045.1:10828-12417 GCA_964451215.1 uncultured Acidobacteriota bacterium | reverse complement strand
ACCTCTCTATTCGTCGGCAGCGTCAGATGTGTATAAGAGACAGGTACTCGTCCACGAATCCCAGGCGGAAGCCGAGTTCGCGGGACTTCTTCAAGGCGGCGCCGGCGGCGGCAAAGTACTCCTCCGATAGGTAGGGCGTTTCCAGGCCGGTGCGATTGTGGACGTAAGCCCCGTACACCCCTTGCGCCACCATCTGCTCGATCTGCCACTCGATCTGCTTCGCCTCCAGCCTGCCGTTCCAGAACCAGAAGGGGCGGACGCTGTATTCCCGGGGAGGATCGCGAAACTCCTCGAACAGCCGCTCGATTCCGGCGTTGCCTCTTGGAGCGTTGGGGGTGACAAGCAGGGCCAGGATCAAGGCTGCCCCGCCCGCCCAGGCGATTCTCCCTTTCATCCTGTGGCCTCCCGGTGCGACTCTTCCAGAGCCGCACGACTGATCCAAGGCTTGTTCGGCTTCAGCCCCCCGGGGCCAGGCGACGAATAATCTTCTCGGCCTCGGCTTTTAACCTTGATCGCATCTCCTCAAGACTTAAGGGCTTGATCATAAGCGCTGGAACCGCAAGGGAGCTGACGCGCAGAAGATCGGAGGCAAACTGCAGGTGAGCGCGTGCGTCATCGAAGGCTGCGTCTTTGAGCCGAGCGCGCTCCAAGAGATACTCCAGCGTGAGGGACGTTTCGGTGAGGATGAAGTAAAGATCTATGCAGTCCTTCGGCTCCTGGCGCGACAGTGCGCAGATTTTGTTTACGGCAATGTCTTCGAGCGAGTCCACGCGAATCCCTTCGAAGTCCCGCAGGGGCGCAATTTGCTGTCTGACGTCGTTTGCGAGTTCAATTCTCAGCCATTCGTCTGGCCTTCGCGAGACGTAGATACGGGCAAAAGTCACGCCGGCGCTTTCAGACGTCATTTGGATTCCGCGAGGCTCCAGATAGTGCTGGAGCACCGCGGCGTCTTCGGCGGGATTCCTTCCGCTGCGGTTGAAGAGGTCCAGGTCTTCCGATCTTCGATGCTGGAGATAGTACTCGCTCAGGGCCGTGCCGCCTGTTAGGAAGTAGCCCCAGTCGGCAGCGCCGCACTTGAAGAAAAGCTGCAGCACCTCGGCCTGTAGGGGCGTGAGGGTCTTAGGCACGACGGAGCCAGTATTCTAAGGCGGTCTCTAGCGCACGTTTTTGAGCTTCGGGCAGCTCGACGAGAGGCAACGCTTCCTGGATATCCTCAGGGGTGAGCAGCTTCTGAACATCCCCCCACCTGGCATACTTGAGGATGCGGCCGATTGCCCAGACACGCTCCGGGGAGGCGCGGTCAGCAACAAGCCGCTTGAGATCCCGCAAATCCAGATCGTACTCCCAGATTGTTTCCCTGCCAGCGTCTCGTTTGAGCGCCGCTTCCAGCCTACCCAACCAGGGTCGTGCGTCACTGAGCGTGCTCGCATCCTTGAGAACGTGTTCCACTTGTTCCCTTCGTTTTTCCAAGACCCGGCCGGGCGACTCCCGCCAGCCGAAGCTCAGTACCGCAGCGACTAGTTCCTCTTCCACCGCTTCGTTTCCCCGGTAGCTCGCGGCGATCGGAAGCGCAACCTCCCAGAAACCAG
>CAYVGN010000045.1:0-10728 GCA_964451215.1 uncultured Acidobacteriota bacterium | reverse complement strand
GCTTCGTTTCCCCGGTAGCTCGCGGCGATCGGAAGCGCAACCTCCCAGAAACCAGGCTGGTCGAAATCCAAGGCCCGCGCGACCCGAACCGCGCTCTTCTCACTCTGCGAGGCGATAGTGATGAGAAGCGAGGCGTCCTCCTGCTGGTCAATAGCGCCCTTGTGCATGGATCCGAACATCAGGCATTTGGAATCCTCGCCGAAGACGGTCGCGAGTGCGCGGGTCCGGTCGGCTTGTCGCAGGCTCCGCCAGAGCTTCAGGCGGGTATGGTCAAGAAGGAGATCCCAATCGCCTGTCTGCTCGGCGCTCAATAGTCTTGCCAGTAGCCGAAAACCGCGTTCGGGATCAGCGGCTGCCAGCCTACCTGCAAGCTGGTCTCGACGCCACCAGTACGTGTAGAAGAACGGTTCAACGGCACTTGGGGCGTTCGCTTCCAAGCAGCGCCACGCGAATTCCTGTAACTCGCCCTCGAGCGGCCTGCCAGAATCCAGCCACGCGGATGTCAGATAGATAGCCAACCAGGCATGCTCCAACGAGGGGCCGGCGATCTCTCCCAGGAGGTTGACAAACGGCTGCTGCTCTAAGACCTGCATCCAGCCCCCGCTCATCAAGACCTCCGCCACTTGCGGTGGAGCGAGCCGTTGCTCAGTCAATAGTGTGTGGAGTATATGGAGGGAGGACGGGTGGCCGGGAAGGGCATTGGCTGCGTGGAGTAGCGCTTCTGCCGCGAGCGGCCGCTGCTCAATCTCCTCCAGATAAGCGGTCAACTGCCCGCGGTCCACCCTTGCCCAAGCGGCACAGTAGGAGCCGAATGCGCGCGCGCGTTGATTATCTGTTGCCAGGCGCTCCATCATCGGCAACAGCCGCCGGTCCGGGTCTTCCTGCCCGAGGAACAGAAAGAAGAGCCAACCCCTCGCGAAGTCTAACAGCCACATGAGCAGGTCGGCTGTCAACAGTTCAGGTTGCCCGACAGCCTGCCGCGCCAGGTTTCGTAGCTGCTGTTGCGTCTGCTCCCACCGGTCAAGGGTGGTGTCGGCCACCCAGCGCTTGACCTGTTGGGAAAACCCAAGCTGCCCGACTTCGGCAAGAATTCGTCGGGCTTCCGCCAAATAGCCAGCATGCTCTTCTCCGGGTGTCGGCTGGTCTTCCAGGAGCCTCTCCAAAGGCTCGACGAGATCGCTGGGGGTGAGTCCGGAAGCGTCCTCGCGAAGCCAATCCAGGCACCTCTGGAATCCGAAGATTGCCTTTTTGGGTTGGACGCGGAAGACCCGCTCGGCAACTCCGGGAAGAGCACGTCGCGAAGCCGCGGCCACCCGATCGCTGTGGTCGGAGCCCGCCCGGATAAGCAGGTCCAGGAGCCCCTCGGCGTAATTGCGAATCTCCGGATAGGTGGGTACGTACCGCTCGGGCGGGACAAATCCGGCGCTGCGGCGAAGTGTCACCGAACCGTGGTAAGGGAGGCTCCTTCGCGCCGCTTCCACAGCAACAAGCCGCTGAGTCTCCGTTCCCTCCGCCAATGCCTGGACCAAAACCGCAGCGCGTTCGTCTAGCCTTGCTGCGACCTGAGGGTGGAAGGGAATGAAGAACTCCTTAAACAGCCCAGTGGCGTTATTTGCCCACGTTTCGTTTTCTGCCTCGGCCAGCAGCAACAGCAGCCGGGCCGCGCCGGCAGCCGTCGCAGCGCGGAGAAGCAAGCTGTCGAGAGCGCGGACGACGCTACGTCGGTTGCGGTCGGCAACGCCCTTGCGCTCCTCCAGCGAAATCGGTTTCAGCACTCGCTCAAGGGCCGCCAAGGTCTCCACCGGTGCTGCTTCAGCCAGGATAGGCAGCAGATGAGCCGCGCCGGCGAGCGAGCTGTGGTCCTTATACGGTCCCTCTGGACCCAACAACTCCCTCCAGAACTGCCCCAGAGTCTCGGTGGGAAGCTCCGCCAAACGGCGGAAGAGGCGAATTCGAGCTGCGGTTTCCAGTGTGGCGACCAAATGGTACAGCCTCGGGGCATCGCCAGCTACGACCTCCGAAGCCAGGAATTGAGCGAAGATCGGTGGGTTGACCTCGTAAAAAACTGTGCGCTTTAGCAGAACTCCGGCGGTAAGAAGATCGCCAATGGCGTCGCGCACCTTGCTGGGATCCCACCCTAGGAGTTGAGCTAGCTGATCCACCTCGCCCTCGGCGACCCTGCTCAGCATGGAGAGCACCTTGAGGGTCTCCAGCGCTCCACTGCCCAGCTCATCTGCAACCCGCTCCTTGAAAGCTCGGCCCACAACGGCGAAAAAGTCCCCGGTTGCCTGCTGCAACTTCGGACCGAGTGAAGCGGCCAGCAACAGAACACCGGGGATGCCGCCAGCACGGGCGACTATCCAGGAGGTCAACGCGTAGTCGAACCGGCCGCCCGCTCTCTTCAGAAGTTCCTCGGAATCACGATCGTCTAGCGGGCCGACCGGCAGCATCTGCACACGTTCGTCGAGTCCGTAATTGGGCAGAGAAGCGCTCACCACCGTGGGCACAGAGCAGACCAGCTTGGCCCTGTCACGCGCCAGAAACTGAGGAACCAACTCGGGGACCCCTTCCCAGGCAAGATCCTCCACGATGAGGATCGTCTCCCTTGCGCCGCTGCTAATCTCTTCAATTTCCGTGCGATCTGGTCCTTCAGCATCAGGCGAAACCAGAACTTCATGCTGGCGGTCTCTCGTGGCTTCTAAGATCAAGCGATCCTTGCCGATGTCGTGCGGGCCGTAGACCAAGATCGCGCGGACTGCGCGATTGTCGAGCAGTCGCCTGAGGGTGCACAGTTCCTGGTCCCGACCGGTAAGTTCGACATGAGCCCGGCCCAGCTTCACTTGGCTCATGCGATCCCAGGCGGCCTGCCAGGTTTCGAACCTGGGTAAGCCGAAGAAGGCAGCGCGCACGTGCGGCAGGTCGGCCAGCATGGCCCCGATCTCTGCTGCTCCGCACACTTTGATGCAAGACGGCTCTGACGGCGGACCCTCCAAGATTGCCTGCCGCAGCGCCAGGGATTGGGTTCTGCTCAGGTGCAGATTCGTGAACAAGGTGTAACAACTGGGCCAGCGGGAAGCCCTACGGGCCACCTCTGCCACCTGGCCTTTCAACTCGCGCTTGAGTTGTTGGACCGCCTTCGACCTGCCTGAAACAACGTCCCGCCGCTTGTATTGAAACACGTTCCAGCCGGGCACCAGCAAGGGTCCGACCTTCAGCTCGCTTCCCGCGGTCACCAAGAGTTCCGAGTCCACCCCGAGGTCCTTCGCCTTCTCTCTTTCTGCAAAGGTTGGTTCAATGGAGGTGCCGGTTCCCGCAGCATAAGCCCAGATCAGGGCGTTGCATAGCGACACAAAGCGGGTATCTGGCCAGCCGCTGAGAACCAGTTCAAGGTCGCCCGCACTGAGGCGAGGAATGGGCATGGAGAAGGGAACCCACTCCACATCCTAACACGCCCATCATTGGTGGGCGCGAACAGCCTGCCTTCAGATACCGTGCGCGTCAACAACAACAACCGGCAGCCGGTCAGCGCTGTCTCAGGAGATGGTGCGCCAGTCGAACGCCCCCGACGCGATGCTGCGCGAAAGGGCGGTGACTTCGTGCTCCATGGGCCGGTCCTTGTCCAGGAAGGCGGCCACCTGGCGGACCGAATCATAGGTGCGGCGGCTGCCGGCGCCCAGCCGCTCCGGCCCGCCGCGCAGGTCCACGGCCTGCGTGGCGGCCAGCAGCACCATGGCCGTTTCGTTCCGCAGGCATTCCAGCGCCTCCATCGCCGTAACCGCCGCGTGCATGCCCAGACTGACCACGTCCTCGTTGTACTGCTCGGTGGGCAGGGAATGAATAGAACTGGGTCCGGCCATCTGCCGCACGGCGCAGGTCAGGCTGGTGACGCTCAACTGCATGCCCTTGAAGCCGGAGTTGACCCCGGGTTCCGGAACCAGGTTGGCCGGCAGACCGTTGTTGAACTTGGGGTCAATCAGCACCGCCATTACCGAATGCCCCCAATTGGCCAGAACCGCAAGATCAATCTTGCAGGTGTCGAGCAGGCGTGCGATGTGGCCTCCGTAGAAGTTTCCCGCGCTGTACACACTGCCGCTCTCCGGGTCAACGAGCGGGTTGTCGTTGGCCGAGTTGAGCTCCCGCTCAAGGACCGGCCGGGCGCCCTCCAGTGACTCCCAGACAGGGCCGAGGCCCTGGGGGACGCAGCGCAGCGAGTAGCAGCTCTGCGGGCTGGAATTGTCAACGAAGCGGCTGCCGTCGAGCAGGCCGCGCACGTAGGCGGCCACGGCAATCTGCCCCGGGTGCCCTTTCACCTCCTGCACCCAGGCCTGGTAGGGCTCGGCGGGGGCGCAGAGCGCCTCGACGGAAACAGCGATGGCCTGGAGCAGCGCGCGCAGCACGCGGCCGGCGTCCACCCAGAGCAGCGTGGCGGCCGCAGTCATCACCGTGGTGCCGTTGATCAGCGCCAGCCCTTCCTTGGGAGCCAGGCGAATGGGCCGCAATCCCGCGGCCTGCAACGCCTCCAGGGCAGGAAGGCGCCGGCCGTCGTACTCCACTTCGCCCATGCCGATCAGCACGCGCGCCACGTAGGCAGACGGCATCAGGTCGCCGCTGGCTCCGACTGAGCCGTAACGGGGGACGACGGGGGTGAGGCCGCGGTTGGCCAGCGCGGCCAGCGCTTCCACCAGCTCCGGACGGACCGCCGAGCAGCCCCGGGCGAAGTTCACCAGCCGCAGCAGGATCGCTGCCCGGACCACGTCGCCGGGCAACTCCGGCCCGGTGGCGCAAGAGAGGTGGCGCATGAGGTTGCTTTGCAGCAGTTCCGCCTGCTCGGGCGCCAGCGTGAAGACGATATTGCCTCCCACGCCGGTGTTCACGCCGTAGATGGTCTCCCCCCGCGACAGGTGCTCTTCGAGACGCTGCCGCCCCGCTGCGATGAGAGCCAGCGCTTCCGGCCCCACTTCCACCTTGGTCCCCTGGCGGCCGACGCTTTCCACCTGCTCAATGGAAACGGGGCTCCCGGACAGAATCAATGCTTCACTCATGCGCCAGTATTACCAGAACCGGGCATAACCCGGAGCTGTTTCTTGACCGCCGGGACCCAG
This sequence comes from uncultured Acidobacteriota bacterium, assembly GCA_964451215.1. Lineage (GTDB taxonomy): Bacteria > Acidobacteriota > Terriglobia > JAJPHL01 > JAPKYU01 > CAYVGN01. Next base: position 5,626 of record CAYVGN010000045.1, on the reverse strand, counting down.
AGGACACGAAGGCCAAAGCACGTTGCCAGGGGAGGGCCTGCGGTCTGTTATGATCGGAGGCGAACCCCGTTGGCGATCTGGCCATAGGCATGCGGCGCTTCCCTTTTTTCCTGCTGCTCACTGCTCTGGCGCTTCCAGTCCTGGGGCAGCAGCTTCCGCTCAGGGAAGGCTCGCTTCGCCTGGCTGTCATTGGCGACAGCGGGACCGGCCGGCGGGCGCAATACGAGGTAGCCCAGCAACTGGCGGCCTCCCGCCTGCGTTTCCCCTTCACCCTGGTGCTGATGCTGGGCGACAACTTGTATGGAGGGCAAACGGCCTGGGATTTCGCCAGGAAGTTCGAGCGGCCCTACCAGCCGCTGCTGGAAGCGGGGGTGAGGTTCTACGCCACGCTGGGCAACCACGACCGGCGCCCCCAGCTCTCCTACAAGAACTTCAACATGAACGGGCAGCGCTACTACAGCTTCAGCCCGGCGCCCGGCATCCGCTTCTTCTGCCTCGACAGCAACCACATGGATCGCGCCCAGCTCGACTGGCTGGAGAAAGAGCTGACCGGTGGCCGCGAGCAGTGGAAGATCTGTTTCTTCCACCACCCGCTGTATTCTTCCGGGCGCAGATATGGCTCCAACCTGCGGCTCCGCTCCCGGCTGGAACCCCTGTTCGTCCGCTACGGGGTGAACGTGGCGTTTGCCGGCCACGAGCATTTCTACCAGCGCGTCGTGCCGCAAAACGGCATCCACTACTTCATCTCCGGCGGCGCCGGCAAGCTGCGCCGGGGCAACATCGCCAGCGACGCGCTCCTGGCCAAGGGGTTCGACCGCGACCACCACTTCATGCTGCTGGAGGTGGCCGGCGAGGAGATGCATTTCCAGGCCGTGTCGCGCAGCGGCGAGGTGGTTGATACCGGGGTGATTCGCCGGACTGGGGCGCCGCTTCGCGAGGCGCCCGCCAAGCCCGCTCGCTGAGAAGAGGCAGGGCCGGGGCTGCGGGCGGAGGCGCCGCCAGACGCGGGTTCCGATATGATTCCGGCGAGAGGCGCACAGCAGAGACGATGCCACGGCCTGCCCCCAGCCCGTTCCTGTCCTCTCCCGCGTCCGAACCGCGGGCGGACGCCCAACTCCGCCGCTGGGGACCGCTGGCGGTGGCAGCTCTGGCCCTCCTGCTCTACCTGAACATCCTGCCCAACACTTTCATCCTCGATGACCGGGCGCTGATTCTCGAGAACTCCTGGCTGCGTTCTTCGGACGGCTGGAAAAAGATCCTTACCAGCAACGTCCTGGGCTTCCAGGGTCAGGCGAGCATCAGCAACTACTACCGGCCGCTGATGCACCTCAGCTTCTGGGCCGGTTACCGGGTCTTCGGCGAACGGCCGGCCGGCTACCACGTCCTGTCCGTCCTGATGCACGCGCTCGTTTCGCTGCTGGTTTACGCGCTGGTAACCCGGCTGAGCGAGGACCGCCGCACCGGGCTCGTCGCCGGCCTGCTGTTTGCCGCGCATCCCGTGCACACGGAGAACGTCTGCTGGATTGCCGGCTATCCCGACGTGCAGACCACCCTGTTCACCCTGCTGGCCTGGTGGCTCTACCTGCTGTCGGCTTCCCAGGAAGGCAAACCGTGGCGGCGGTGCACGGCGGCAGGCGTGGCGATTTGCTTCTTGCTGGCGCTGCTGGCCAAAGAGACGGCCGTGGTGCTGCCGGCCATCCTGCTGGCTTACGAACTTCTGCTGCGGCGCGCCGGCCCGCGCCAGTTGCTGGGCCGGCGCTGGCCGGAATGGCTGGGGCTGGCGCTGGCCTTCGCCGCCTATCTCCTGCTGCGCCACCGGGCGCTGGGTGGCCTGATGCCGCACACCCAGTGGAGCGGTATGACCCGAAGTGAGGCGGGCTGGACCGCAGCGGCGCTCTTGTTTCATTACTGGGCGAAGATCGTCTGGCCGGCGGAGCTGAACATCTTCCCCTACATCCCTCCCAGCCGCAGCCCGTTGGAGTGGCCGGTGATCGCCGGCCTCGCTGCCGCCATTCTGGTGGCGGCGTTGGCTTACTGGTTGTGGCGCCAGCGTCGGCCGGAACTTCTCGGCCTGGTGGTGTTCCTGGTGGCGCTGGCGCCTTCCTTCGCGCTTCCCTACGCTGACATCGGCCTGTTGCTGGGAGAGCGCTACCTCTATCTTTCCTCGGTTGGCTTTTGCTGGCTGGCGGCCTGGCTGTGGACCGGCGCTGCCGGACGGTGGGGCTGGAAGCCGGCGGTGAGCGCGCTCGTTGTCGTGCTCACTGCCTGCGCCGCGCGCGCGGCGCTGCGTAACCTCGACTGGCGCACGGAGATTTCATTCTTCGAGAAGACCGTGCGCATGTCGCCGCAGTCTGCCCTGGCGCACTACCACCTGAGTGAAGCCTGCCTGCGCCACAACCGGCTGCCCGAGGCCTTGCTGGCGGCCGAGCGGGCCTCTGCGCTGCGGCCCCGTTACGCGGGCGCGCACCATATGCTCGGCCAGACTTATTCCGCGATGCGCCGCCCGGAGGAGGCCATCCAGGAGTACCAGCGCGCCGCCCGGTACTCGCTGGAAAGCGGGAACTTCTACGACGCGGCGCGCTCGCTCGGCAACATGAGCATTGAGCATGCGGCCCGGGGAGAGCTGGAGGAGGCGATGCGGGCTTGTCGGCAGGCGCTCACCCTGGACTCGGAATTCGCCGCCGGGCGCAACAACCTGGGCTATCTGCTTCTGCTCGCCGGACAGTGGGATGAAGCGGAACGGGAGCTGCGCGTGGCGCTGCGGCAAAACCCCACCCTGGCGGAGGCCCACTCGAACCTGGGCCTGCTTTACGCCCGGCGCGGCGAGCTGGATCGCGCTGCCGGTGAACTGGCCGAGGCCGTGCGCCTGGGCGCGGGCAACGCCGAGACCTACGCGCGACTGGGGGTGGTGGCCCTGCTGCGGGAGGACCGCGCCCGCGCCGATGAGTTTTTCCGCCAGGCGCTCCGCCTGGACCCTGAGAACCAGCGGGCGCGGGCCGGCTTGGTGCGCCTCCGCAGCCCCCAGTGAAGCCGGCGCTGGCAGCGGGCCCTGCCACCGGCTTCCCCACGCTGATGTGGGGCAGCAGAACGAGTGGCTCCTGGGAGCAGAGCCGTTCGCATAGACCCCGGCTTTGTGGTTCAATGGAACAGGCGCCCTTCAGCGCCTTCCCATGCCGCGCCGTGCCGAGCGGGCCGAGGTTCAAAGCCGGGCGCCCGAGCCAAGGCAGGGCGCTCCACGCCGGAAGCAGATCCGCATTCGGGGCATTGTCCAGGGGGTCGGCTTCCGCCCCTTCGTCTACAACCTGGCGCAGGCGCTCAACCTCAGCGGCAGCGTGCTGAATACTTCCGAGGGCATCCTGATCGAAGCCGAGGGAGAGGAGGTGGCGCTCGACTGCTTTCTGCGGCGCCTGGCCGAGGATCCGCCGCCGCTCGCCCAGGTGGACGACATTACGGTGTGCGACCTGGAGCCGGCGGGCGGCGAGGGGTTCCACATCCAGGAAAGCGAGGACGAGGCCGACAAGTTTGCCCTGGTCTCTCCCGACGTCGCCACCTGTCGAGAGTGCCTGCGTGACTTCACCGACCCCGGCAACCGCCGCTACCTCTATCCCTTCACCAACTGCACTCACTGCGGCCCGCGCTACACCATCATCCGCGAGGTCCCCTACGACCGCCCCCTCACCACCATGGCGGTCTTCCGGATGTGCGCGGCCTGCCAGGCCGAGTACGATGACCCGGCCAACCGGCGGTTCCATGCGCAGCCCAATGCGTGTCCCGAGTGTGGGCCGTCGCTGGCGCTGGTCGCTTCACCAGTGCCAGCGTCCGCCAACGGTCCCCCACCGGCGGCTTCCGACCCTCAGCGGCCGGAGACCTCCGCCGACACGCGCAGCTTGGGAGCGCGGGCGGCGTTGTTGGCCGAAGTCCGCTGCCTGCTCGGCCAGGGGGGGATCGTGGCCATCCGGGGCCTCGGCGGGTTCCACCTGGCTTGCGACGCGGAGAACGACGCGGCGGTGCGCCGGCTGCGGGAACGCAAGCGGCGCAGCGACAAGCCGTTCGCAGTGATGGCGCGCGACCTGGCGGCGGTCGAGAGCTTCTGCCTGGTGTCGGAAGCCGACCGCCGGGCGCTGCTGAGCCCGCGGCGGCCCATCCTGATCCTCCCCCGGCGCCCTGGCGCAAAGGTTTCGCCGGCCGTGGCCCCGCAGAACAACACGCTGGGAGTGATGCTGCCCTACACGCCGCTGCACTACCTGCTGTTTGGCGGCAGCCCCAGCAGTCCCGCTGAGTTCACCGCGCTGGTGATGACCAGCGGCAACATCAGCGAAGAGCCGATTGTGACCGCCAACGAAGAGGCGTGGGCGCGGCTGGACGGCCTGGCCGACTGGTTTCTGTTCCACAACCGCGAGATCCACGTGCGGGCGGACGATTCCGTGGCGCGCACCCTGGAGGGGCAGGAGCGGCTGCTGCGCCGCTCGCGGGGCTACGCGCCCCATCCCATGGACCTGGGCATGCCGCTGGAGCAGGTCCTGGCCTGCGGCGCCGAGCTGAAGAACACCTTCTGCCTAACCCGCGACCGCTATGCCTTCTTAAGCCAGCACATCGGCGACCTGGAGAACTACGAGACGCTGGTGTTCTTCGAGGAGACGCTGGCGCGCATGAAGAAGCTGTTCCGGATCGAGCCCTGCGCCGTGGCCTACGACCTGCACCCGCTCTACCTCAGCACGCGGTTTGCGCGCGAACTGGAGGGTGTGGAGAAGGTGGGGGTGCAGCACCACCACGCCCACGTGGCCGCCTGCATGGCCGAGAACCGCCTGCGCGGAAAAGTCATCGGCGTGGCCTTCGACGGGACCGGCTACGGGACCGACGGGCAGATCTGGGGAGGCGAGTTCCTGGTGGCGGACTTCGGCGGCTTCGAGCGGCGGGCGCATTTCCGTTACGTCCCGCTGGCGGGCGGCGACGCGGCCGTCCGCCAACCCTGGCGGTCGGCTCTCAGCCACCTGTACGAGGCGTTCGGCCCGGCAGCCGCCTCGCTCGACCTGCCCCCCTTGCGGGAGGTCGCGCCCAGGAAGCGGGAGACGGTGCTGGCCATGGTCGCCCGCCGCATCCACCCGGCGCAGACCTCCTCCTGCGGGCGGCTGTTCGATGCCGTCGCTTCCATCCTCGGCCTCCGCCAGGAAATCAACTACGAAGGACAGGCAGCCATCGAGCTGGAAATGGCCGCTGCGGCCGGCGTGGAGGGAACCTACCCATTCGAAATCGGCTGCGGTGAGCTGCGGGAGATTGACCTGCGCCCGCTGGTCGAAGCGGTGGTGCGCGAGTCGGCCTCCGGCCTTCCTGCCAGCGTTATCGCCGCCCGCTTTCACAACACCGTGGCCGCCGTCATCGTGGAAGTGTGCCGTGGCCTGCGCCAGCAGGAGAAGCTGAACCGCGTCTGCCTGAGCGGGGGCACGTTCCAGAACCTGTACCTGCTCCAGCGCGTGCTGGCCGGGCTGCGCGGCGACCAGTTTGAGGTTTTCTTGCACACGAGAGTGCCTCCCAACGACGGCGGCATCTCGCTGGGCCAGGCGGCCATCGCCAACGAAATGCTCTGCCGCGGCAGCCCTCCGTCCGGCCCGGCGACCTAGCTACTTAG
>CAYVGN010000044.1:9458-12462 GCA_964451215.1 uncultured Acidobacteriota bacterium | reverse complement strand
GTCTACGCCGCCATGGGATATACCTACGGGCTGGTCTCGGTGACCCTGTACGCCACCACCGTGCCGGCTTCCTTCCTGACCGCGCTGCTATTCGCGCGCCGCTGGCATCGCGCCCGGATCAGTACCCCGGTGGAGTTCCTGGAGCGCCGCTTCTCAGTGGCCCTGCGGCAGGTCTTTGCCTGGTCGGGAATCCCGCTGAACGTGATTGATGGCGGCCTGAAGATCATCGCCGTGGGCCTGTTCGTCTCCAAGGGCCTGGGCATGAGCCTGAACACGGCCATCTTCTGGACGGGAATTATCATCATCGTTTACACGGCGCTGGGCGGGCTGTGGGCTGTTTTCATCACCGATTTCATTCAGTTCGTGCTGGTCACCACGGCAGTGGTCTTGCTGCTGCCGCTTTCCCTGCGCCAGGCCGGCGGCATCGAAGCCTTCGTTACCCGGGCGCCGGAGGGTTTTTTCAATCCCCTGCACCCGCCGTATACGGGCTTCTACCTGCTGGGGTTTGTGCTGCTCTCCACCCTTTCGATGTCGGGGAACTGGTCGCTGGTGCAGCGCTATTATTCGGCCCGCAGCGAGCGCGACGCGCGGCGGGTGGGCTGGCTGGCGGCGACCTTGTTCCTGTTGTTGCCTCCGGTTTGGATTCTGGCGGGCATGGCGGCCCGGGTGTGGCTGCCGGCCGACTGGGCCCGGCATAATGACCCGCAGTTCGTCTACGCCGAAATCAGCCGGCAACTGCTGCCCCCCGGCCTGCTGGGCCTGGTGGTGGCGGCTTTGTTTGCGGCCGCCATGTCGGTGCTTTCGGCGCGCTACAACGTGATCGCCTCGGTGCTCACCGTGGACGTGTACCGGCGGCACCTTCGGCCCCAGGCCGGACAGCGTCAGCTCCTGGTGGTGGGCAAAACGGCGACGGTGGCGGTGGGGCTGGCGGCCATGGCGGTGGCCTGGCTGGTGCTGCACTTCGGCTGGACCATCTTCGACACCATGGTGGCTGCCTTCGGCTTTTTCCTGCCGCCCACGGTGCTGCCGGTGCTGTCGGGGCTGGTCTGGCCGCGCATCACCAACCGGGGCGCCCTGGCGGGTTTCCTGGCCGGGCTTGTTTCCGGCGCGCTGTTCCTGGGTGCCCGTGCTTTCCTGCCCGCGCGCTACAACTACCCGATGCAAACGGTTTCGCTGTGGGGATCGAGCCTGGTAGTGTTGGCGGCGATGTATCTGGCCTCCCGGGCGGATGTTCCCGAGCGGGGGCGCATCGCGGAATTCTACCGCGGGCTGGCCCAGCCGGCCCCACCGGCGCCGGCGGCCAGGCTTCCTGAGCCCTTCTTCATCTCCGGCCTCGTTCTGCTGCTGCTGGGAATGGTGCTGGCCGGAATCGGCGTGGTGGGTGGCCGACCGGCAGGCCTGGCGGTATGGATCGGCCTGCTGTTCAGCGCGCTGGGGGCCGCGCTGCTGGCCCGGCACTGGGGCGCGCTGGTTCAGGCCCGGCGCGCGGAGGCCTCCCGCTGACGCGGCTGGGCTGGGGCATCGTGTTTCGGGGGTTAGCCGCTTCCGAAGGAGGTTGACATGCGACGAATTATGGTAGGGCTCATGGTTTGGGCGGCGCTGGTTTGCGGGCCGGCGCGCTCCCAGGAAGTTCACGCGCTCTGGCTCCATCCGCCGGACCTAGGACACAGCCGGGACCAGGTTCGCCAGTTCGTGGAGCGGGCACGCGGCGCCCACGTCGAGTTGCTGGTGGCGCTGGTCAAGAGCACGGACGGCACCATCTACTGGTCCAGCAAGAAGTTCCCCCAGGCCATTCCCGCGGCCTACCGCGACTTCGACATGCTGGGCACGCTGGTGGAGGAGGCGCACCGCAGCGGCCTCCGCGTCCATGCCTGGTTGTGCGACTTTATTGAGGGCCAGAAATCGCCCGCGGTCCGGGAGCACCCCGAGTGGGTCCAGCTCAGCGACGAGGGCAAGACCACGGCCAGCGAGATGCTGGGGCCCGGGCGGCCCTATCCCTACGTCTGGATGTGCCCGGCGCGCCGCCCCGGCTACACCGACCAGTGGCTGCTGCCCATGATCGAGGAAATCGTCCGCACTTACCCGGTGGATGGCATCCACCACGACTACGTGCGCTACGGCGGGGACGTCAGCCCCGACGGCTACTGCTTCTGCGATTTCTGTGTCCACGACATCTTTCGTCACCACCTGCTGGCTTACCAGGAAGCAGACACGCAACGGCTCTCCCCCGAGCGCCGCCTTCCCCGCCTGGAGGCCGACCTGGGCCGCGACTACCTGGCCATGCCGTCGCTGTGGGAGAAATGGACGCGCCGCGAAAAGGCCAACTTCTTGCTGCACGGCCGCTATAGCAAGGACACGCAGCCCGACCTGAGCTACTTCTTCTATACCTACCGCAGCGACGCCATCACCCGCTTCGTCCGCGAGGCCTTTGAGCTTGGCCGGCGCCTGCGGCCCAAGCTGGAGTTCTCCGCCGCCGTCTTCAAGAACCCCATGACCAGCGCGCGCTTCATCGCGCAGCGCTGGACCGAGTTCACCCCCTGGGTCCAGGAGATGATGCCCATGAGCTACCGCAGCCATTTCCTGGGCAGCTTCGCAGAGTACTTGCAGCAATTTGGCGAGTACACCCGGCGCCAGAAGGAGTGGGTGGGCGGGCGCAGCAGGTTCTACCAGGGAATCGCCACCACCTATTTGTTCAAGGAAGAGCAGGAGGAACTGGGCGAGGTGGCGCGCCTGGCGCGCGCCGGCGACGAAGGGGCGCTCCAGAAAGCGCTGGCCCCGGTGCTGAAGCGCCTCCGCCCCTTGGACGCGGATCGCGCTAAGCGGCTGGAGACGCTGCGCGGAGAGGAGCTGGCCAAAGAGGCGGAGAAGCTGCGCGCCGACCCGCCCCCGGGTTACTACCCGCCCGAGAAGCTGCTGGAGTCCATCCGTGTGGCGCGCGAAAACGGGGCCGAGGGGATCGTGATCTTTGCAGCCGGCAGCGTAACCACGCAGAAGCTCTGGCCCG
>CAYVGN010000044.1:8721-9448 GCA_964451215.1 uncultured Acidobacteriota bacterium | reverse complement strand
GGCAGGTAAGCCAGGACTGGTGCCGGCGCTGAACGGAGGAGCCACCCGATGGCTGACTACCAACTCGAAGTGATCGCCTGTTCGTTGGAAGACGCCGAAGCCGCCGAGGCGGGGGGCGCCGACCGCCTGGAACTCTGCTCCCGTCTCGACCTGGGTGGCTTGACGCCGCCCCGGGAGCTGGTGGCGGCCGTGGTGCAGGCGACCGGCATCCCGGTCCGCGTCATGATTCGCACCAACTCCGGCTTTACGGCCAGCGTAGAAGAGCTTGAAGCCATGGAGCGGCAGGTCACAGAGTTGGCCGGTTTGCCGATCCAGGGGCTGGTTTGCGGGTTCCTGGATGCGGGAGGCCGCCTGGACTTTGCCGCCCTGGATCGCGTCCTGCGCCCTGCCCCTTCCCAGTGGAAGCTCACGCTTCACCGTGCCTTTGAGATGGCCTCCGGCGCAGGGGAGGAGAAGCTGGCTGCGGTCCGCTCCTACGGGCGGGCCGACCGGATTCTCTCGCAAGGCTCAGCGCGCTCGGAAGAAGAAGGCAGGGCGGTGCTGGCGCGGCTGGCGAAGCTCACCGGCCCGGGCCTGGAGTTTATTGTCGGAGGCGGGATTACGGAGGCGAACCTGCCGCTCTGGGTGGCCGGGAGCGGCTGCCGCGAATTCCACGTGGGACGCGCCGCGCGCACGCCTGCCGAGCCCGGCGCGCCGGTGGATCCGGCGAAGGTGCGGGGTCTGCGCC
>CAYVGN010000044.1:0-8711 GCA_964451215.1 uncultured Acidobacteriota bacterium | reverse complement strand
TCCTTATGTTTTGGACGGCTCAAATTATGATGATAAGTCCGACTACCGTCCTGGGGCGAAGGCTGCCACAGAGCTTGCAATCCGCTCTCCTCTGCGCGAGGCTGGGTTGACCAGACAGGAAATCAGGCTTCTTTCTAGGCAATTCGGCCTGCCCACCTGGAGCGGCTACACGTTCCAGCGGTTGTCCCACTCCACGCGGGCGCGCCTGCGGTAGGCCAGGTTGCCGAGGTGGCAGGCGGTGGCCGCGTAGTGGCCGGCCACCGCGTCGCAGTTCGGCTGCCTGCCGTCGCGCAGGCAATCCAGCCAGTGCTTCAGGTGCGGATCGGCGCTGGCCGGGAATGACGGCCCGGTGATCGCCTCGGCTTTGGTGTCCGCCTTGGGCACAAACTCGTAGCCCCTGGCCTTGTCGTAGCGCAGCACGGTGAGAACGCCGCCGGTGCCGTGGAACTCCATGCCGGCGGTGGCCGCATAGTTCTTGGGAGCGGTGAGTATCTCCGCCTCGAAGGTGATGGTCAGCTTCTGCGGATACTCCAGGATCAGGTTGACCACGTCGGGCGTGTCGCGGCCGTCATCGAAGAAATAGATGCCGCCGCCGGCCATTGCCGCCGCCGGCCTGTCCAGGCCCAGGTACCAGTGCACGGTGTCAATGAGGTGCACGAACAGGCCGCCGGTCTGGCCGCCGGTGGAGATGTCCCAGTAGGCGAAGCGGTTGAAGTAGCGCTTGGGATCCCAGGGAATCTTGGGAAGCCAGCCGAGGTAGCGCTCCCAGTCCAGCCCCTCGGGTTTCTTCTCCATGCCGGGCGGGGGCGTGAACAGGTAGCCGTTGTTGGAGTTGTACCAGGTGCGCACCAGCCCGATCTTGCCGAGCAGCCCGGCGTCAATGACCCGCTCCTTGGCCTCGATGTAGTGCGGCCCGCTGCGTTGCTGCGTGCCCACCAGCACCACCCGCCGGGTATCGCGAACCGCCTTTACCACCTTCGGTCCCTGCTCGGCCACCGAGGTCATGGGCTTTTCCACATAGACGTCCTTGCCGGCGCGCACCGCGTCTATGGTCATGGGGGCGTGCCAGTGATCGGGGCTGGCAATGACCACCGCATCAATGTCCTTGTGGTCGAGGAGCTGGCGGTAGTCGAGGTACTTCTTCACGGTCGGCGCGGTGAGCTCCAGCGCCTTGTCGCGGCGCTGGTCCCAAATATCGGAGACGGCGACCCACTCGACGCCGCCCAGCGCGTTCAAGCGGCGCGCCAGGTAGGAGCCGCGCGCGCCGCAGCCGATCAAGCCAAGCCGGATCCGGTCATTGGCGCCCAGCACGCGGGCCGCCGCTGCGGCCGTCGCCGCCGCCGCGGCCGTGCTCTTAAGGAACTCCCTGCGCGAAGCATGCTTCTCCATAACATGACTCCTGTTGCCGAGGATAACAGAGCCGCTCCCGATCCGCTGTTGGTGAACTTTGCGTCCTTGGAGCCGTGGTGGTTGATGCAAGGCGGGCACCACGCGAATCAGGGCGCAATCGCCGCGGTGTACTCCGTCTCGACATTGTCGAAGAACAGCCCCTGAAACTGCCCCGCCTCTAGCGGTGGCAACTGCAGTTCCACCCTGTACTCGCGATCCGGGCGCAAGGACGAAACATCGGCGTAGAAGCCGACAAAAGAGGGGCGGTGGCCGCGGATCGAGGAGTATGCCTTGCGCAGTTCGACCGGCTGACCGTCAATCCTGAGCCGGACATCCATCCTGTCGTCGGGCTCGGCAATCTGCACGAACAGCAGCAGGCGCTCGGGAGCCAGCCAGGTCGTCCCGTAATCTTCTTCGCTCCAGGCGATGGACCAGGCCTTCCTCCGGGCGGCCAGTTGCTCAAAAACGCGCGCCGGGATAATGAACTTGCCCGTGAAGGTCCCGCCCATGAAGTTCGGGTTGTATTCGCCGAGCTGCTGGTTGTGGCGGAACGCGGCTCCCTGGAAGCGGATGGAGAGAGAAACGGCGTTGCCGTACTGCGAGAACTGCGCCGGTTGTGCGTTGACGCGCACCGACCGAAGCGTGGCGCCTGGCGGAACCAGCACCAGCGGGTTTTGCCAGGTGCCGGGTTCGCCCTTCACCCCGCTCAACTCCAGAAGGCCATCGGCCAGGCTGGCCCTGCCGGGGACGTTAAACAGCACAGGCGCCGAGATGGCCTCGGGGGCAGGCGACAGCTCCAGAACCTGGGCCGAAGCGCCATCCATCTCTATGGAGACGCGGTCGCCGTAGTTCCAGATGCCTGTTCCGCCCTTGCCCACCAGCCGGCCCTCGACCGGATACAGCTCCTTCAGCAGGAACCGGCCTTTGCTTCTGAGGCCGAGCGATCCGTCCAAGCCGAAATCAGCGCTCAGCCTTTGACCGTTAGGGTTGAACAGGAACAGGTAACCCCGGTCGTTGAGGATGGCGGAAGTGCCGTCCACGCGCCCGAGCGCGGGCTGGCCCAGGATGGTGCGGGTGTGCCGGAGGAACTCCTTGTTGTTCCGCGTCCACTCCAGCCATTGACGGAACCATTGCTTGTCCTGCTCCGAGAATTGCCGATATTCCTCCAGATCGCGGGCGGGAATCATGTTCAAAACGTTGTTCCACCCGCCGGTGGCGATCGAGGAAAGTAGCGAGAAGCGCCAGCCCAGGTAATCCCAGTCACGGGCGCGGAAGCGGGAAAGCGCCAGCCGGCCCTGCTCCCCGACCTTGGCCTGCGGCAGCCTGCCGGAATCGTCCAGCCGGGGAGTCTGATGGGTGATGAAACCGGGCACGATTTCGCTGGGAGCGAACTGGAAGTTCCGGTAGTGGTAGGCGGTGTATCGCTGCCGGTTCCCCGACACGCGGTCGAAGTGCAGGTCGGGGAAGGGGCGGAAGCTCTCGGGTTGCTCGTCGGTGGAAGTGGGATGCGGATAGCTACCCGCCAGCCAGCTCCAGGGGCCGTAGAACTGATAGGCCTGGCGCCCGTCCATGACCATCTCCGGGATCCTCTCGCGCAGAGTCTCCATCACCCGGCGCCAGCCCCACCACTGCGCATAGCGGCTGGCGCCCTCGTAACCCAGAAAGGTGTGATCGAAGGAGTAACCGCCAATGCCCGTGCGCTGGTAGAAGACGGTCAGGGTCTCGATCAGCCAGTCCTGCAAGCTGCGCACGCCAAGGCTGGCGTTCATGGGGCGAAGGCCTCGGGGCACCAGCCACTCCCGCTTTTGCGAGAACGGCATCACCGGGTAGACATAGGCCACCAGCTTCAGGTTGTTCTTCCGAGCGTAGTCGAGCATCTCCTGAACCGTCGGCGGGACGGGATCGTACTTCGGGTTCCATTCGTTTCTGCGGATCTTCTGGCCCAGCCCCAGCCAGAGCAGGTTTTCCCAGCCCCAGTCGTCCACGCTGTCCTCACGCCGGGAGATGTCGGAGTTGGTGGGCGCGAACAGGATGTAGTCGGCGCCCAGCTCCGCAGCCCGGTCCATCACCCGCTTGTACTCCTCCCTGCCCTTCGGGGTGGCGATGTCAATCTGGTAGTCGTTCACGCACCAGCCCACGAAGATGTTGAGCGGGCGCTCGGGCTTGTAAAGCAAGAAGGCGCGCACGCACTCGGTAAAAGCCTCGATTTCGGCTTCGTCCATTCCGCTGCCGTACTCGGGCCTGCCCAGCAGCCACTCCGGCAGCATCCTGGCCGGCAGGCGTCTGCCCGAGAGGCGGTAGGGGGCAAGCAGGCCGCGGTCGGACGGAAACGGGCCGTCATCCGCCTTCCAGTCCATCTCCGGATCGTAGCGGACAGCGAACGAGGCGGCTTCGCCCTGGAACTCCAGGAAGGGATTCTGCACCAGCGCCAGCAGGCCCCGCCACCCCTCGAAGCGCAGGAACCCGCCGTAGTCCCTGGTCTGGAGGTTCGGCCGCCCGGTCTTGGGAACGTGGATCTCCCGAGGGGAGTCGGAGAGGCGCGCGCGAAGCACCTCAATCCGATTCACGCGGAAGCTGCTCCCCGGCGCCGCCTTCAGGAACAATTGCTTGCTGAGGAACCGCCACCCCGGTCGCAGCTCATAGACCACCTCTACTTCGTAGGGCGCAGCCGCGTAGCGGTAGAGTGCGCGCCCCTTCTCCAGTTTCACCTCGGGCGCTGCCAGGCTTTCGCTCTGGTAGCTGCTTCCGTCAATTACCACTGCAAAACGGTCCTGTTGGAACCGGAACACGCTGCCCAGCGAGCGGTCCGACAGCGAAGCCAGGCCGCGCTCGTCCAGTTCCACCGTGATTCTTTCGTTGGAGAGAGTGAGCGGCGGGGCTCCGACCAGCAAGCCGCTCGCGCCAACCACAGCCGCCACCAACAGGGCGGGCAGTAAACGAAACATGCCTGGTATAAGGTTCCTTTCTGCTTCCGAGCGATCCGCAGGTTCCCAAGAGCGGTTCTGGCCGCAACTTGACACGCCTGCCGGCTTTCACTATTGTAAGCGCTCCCTCTTGAACCATGCCTGCCAGAGAGCACTTTGTTCTAGGCGTTGACTTCGGGACTGAGTCGGGGCGCGTGGTGGTGGTGCGGGCCCGGAACGGGGAAGAGGTGGGCTCGGCCGTCGTTGCTTATCCCGACGGGGTCATTGACGAGAAGCTTCCCGGCGGGCCCAGGCTGGAGCCCGACTGGGCCCTGCAGAATCCCCGCGATTATTTCCTGGTCATCGAGAAAGGGATACCGCGGGCGCTGAAGGCCGCCGGGGTGAAGCCCCAGGCGGTGATCGGGCTGGGCACCGATTTTACTGCCTCCAGCCCCCTGCCCACCAAGCGCGACGGCACCCCGCTCTCGTTTCTTCCTGCCTACCGCAAGCAACCACACGCCTACGTGAAGCTTTGGAAGCATCACGCTGCGCAGCCAGAAGCCAACCGCATCAACGAAATCGGCCGGGAGCGAAACGAGGAGTTCATCTCCATTTACGGCGGCAAGTACTCCTCCGAGTGGTTCTTCTCCAAGCTCCTCCAGGTGCTGGACGAGGCTCCGGAGATTTACGAAGCCGCCGACCGTTACATCGAAGGGGCCGACTGGATCGTCTGGCAGCTCACCGGCCTGGAGAAGCGCAACACCTGCACGGCCGGCTACAAGGCCATGTGGGTCAAGGGCAAGGGGTTTCCCTCGCGCGACTTTTTCCGGGCCCTTCACCCGCGCCTGGAGAACGTGGTCGAGGAGAAGCTGACTGAGGTTTACTACCCGCTGGGCGCCTGTGCCGGGGGCCTGACCGCCTTCTGGGCCGCAAAGGCAGGCCTGCGGGAGGGCACACCGGTGGCCATCGGCCACGTGGACGCCCACGTTGCCGTTCCCGCTACCACCGTCACCCAGCCCGGCTCCCTGGTGATGATCATGGGGACCTCCATCTGCCACATGCTGCTGGGCAGGGAGCGGCAGATGGTGGAGGGGATGTGCGGGACGGTGGAAGACGGCATCGTGCCCGGGTTCTGGGGTTACGAAGCCGGCCAGTCGGCGGTGGGCGATATCTTCGCCTGGTTCTTCCAGCACGGTGTTCCCCGCTACATTCACCAGGAAGCGCGGCGCCGAAAAATTCCCCCCACTGGCGAACTGGAACGGCGGGCGGCCGCCCTCCGGCCGGGTGAGTCCGGCCTGCTGGCGCTGGACTGGTGGAACGGCAACCGTTCGGTGCTGGTGGACGTGGACCTGACCGGCCTGCTGCTGGGCATGACGCTGGCCAGCGGCGCGCACGAAATCTACCGCGCCCTGATCGAGGCCACCGCCTTCGGCACGCGCCAGATCATCGCCGCCTTCGAGAGCAAGGGGATCGCCGTCGAGAGGCTGGTGGCCTGCGGCGGCCTGCCCGAGCGGAACAGGCTGCTCATGCAGATTTACGCCGACGTCACCGGGCGCGAGATCATGCTGGCGCAGCAACTGCAGACCTGCTCGGCGCTGGGCGCGGCCATGCACGGCGCGGTGGCCGCGGGGAAAGAGCGCGGCGGATGCGATTCCATCTTCCAGGCCGCCGAACGCATGGCGCACCTCCAGAAACTCACCTATCGCCCCGACCCCGAGCACCACCGGGTTTACACTCGCCTGTTCCAGGAATACGGGATCCTGCATGACTACTTCGGGCGCGGGGCAAACGCGGTGATGAAGAGGCTCAAGGCGCTGAAGCGGGAAGTTTCCTCGGCCTGAGGCGCCGCAAGGCTATGGCAAGCTGGCAACGACTCCGGCGCGAGGTCTGGGAAACGAACGTGGGCATCTACCGCGCCGGCCTGGTGACCATGCACAGCGGTAACGCCAGCGGAATTGACCGGCGCCGGGGCCTGGTGATCATCAAGCCGAGCGGCGTGGACTACGACCGGCTGCGGCCCTCGAACCTGGCGGTGACGAACCTGGAAGGCCGCCAGGTAACAGGGAAATGGAAGCCGTCCGTGGACCTCCCCCACCACCTCTATATCTACCGGCAGCGGCCCGACATCGGCGGAATCATCCACACTCACTCCAACTACGCCACCAGCTTTGCGCTGCTGGGCCGCCCCATCCCCGCCTATCTCACCGCGATTGCCGACGAGTTTGGCAACGAGATCCCCTGCGCCCCATACGTGGACAACATCGGGGACAACATCGGCAGGGCCGTGGTGGAGGCAATGGGGAGGGCGCCGGCCGTGCTGTTGGCCCACCACGGCGTGTTCGCCTTCGGAGCAACGCCTCGCGCCGCGCTGAAGGCGGCCATCATGCTGGAGGACGTGGCCCGCACCTGCCACCTGGCCCTCCTGCTCGGCAAGCCAAAGCGGCTGCCCCCGGAGGAAGTGCGCAAGTGGTACGATCGCTACCACACCAGCTATGGACAGCAAAACAAGGCATAGGGCGGCTGGCCGAGGCTCGATCCGTCCTGCCCGGCGCCCATGGCATCCACAAGCTAGGAACACTGACTCATGATCTCTCCCGCTGACTTCCCGCTTGGACTCGGATCCCCTCCCGTGCTGATGGCCGCCGCCACGGGAACGAGCAGAATTGTTTCGCTGAGCGCCGTAGACCTGCTGATCATCGTCCTCTACTTCGCCGCCGTTCTGGGCATCGGGTTTTACCTGAAAAGGTTTGCCCGCAGCGGGGAAGACTTCTTTCTGGCGGGCCGGGAGATGACCGCCTGGGTGGCGGGGCTGAGCTTCCTTTCCGCCAACCTGGGCTCGCTGGAGCTGCTGGGCTGGGCCGGCGCCGCCTATCAGTACGGCATCCTGGCGGCGCACTGGTACTGGATCGGTGCCATCCCCGCCATGGTCTTCCTGGGCGTGGTGATGATGCCCTTCTACTACATCTCCCGGGCCCACTCGGTGCCCGGCTACCTCCAGCTTCGTTTCGGGCGGTCCACCAGCGGGCTGAGCGCCATTACTTTTGCGGTGATGACCGTGCTGATGTCGGGCGTCAACATGTACGCCATGGCCCTGGTGATGAGGGTGGTCCTGGGCTGGAACATTCACTTCAGCATCTGGGTCTCATCGCTGACGGTGGGCATCTACGTGGCGCTGGGCGGATTGTTCTCCGCCATCTTCAACGAGGTGCTGCAGTTCTTCCTGATCTGGCTGGGCGCCCTGCTGATCCCGGTGCTGGGGCTGATCGAGGCGGGGGGCTGGAGCGGGATGGTGGCGCGCATCCGCCAGAATTTCCCCGACCAGAATTTCACCAGCCTCTGGAGCACGCTGGGACGCTTCTCCGACAACCCCATGGGCATGCACTGGACCGGGATCGTGTTCGGGCTCGCCGCGGTCATCTCCATGGGCTACTGGACCACCGACTTCCTGGTGGTGCAGCGGGTCATCGCGGCCAAGGATATTCGCTCGGCCAAGCTGGCGCCCATTATCGGCTCCTTTTTCAAGATGGCGGTGCCGTTCATCGTGATCCTGCCGGGCCTGCTGGGCCTGGCCGTCCTCCCCTTCCACCTGGTTCCCGAGAGCGCGGTCGGGCCCGGCCAGCACAGCTACAACGAGGTCCTGCCCCTGATGCTGGCGCGCTACTTTGGACCGGGATTGCTGGGGCTGGGCATCACCGCGCTGGTGGCGGGTTTCATGTCCGGGATGGCGGGCAACGTCAGCGCCTTCGCCACCGTCTGGACCTACGACATCTACCGCGCTTTCCTGCGCAAGAAGGCCAGCGACGCCCACTACGTGCTCATGGGCCGCTGGTGCACGATGATCGGCCTGTTGGTCAGCATCGGAACCGCCTACCTGGTGATGGGATTCGCCAGCATCATGGACTACGTCCAGGCGCTGTTCAGCTTCTTCATCGCCCCGCTGTTCGGCACGGTCCTACTGGGCATGCTTTTCAGGCGCATCACCGGCGCGGGGGCGTTCTGGGGCCTGCTGGCCGGCACGCTTTCCTCGGTGGGTATGTTCCTGCTGGTGAAGTTCGATCCCCGCATGGTGGCGGTGGTGGCGCTTTCCCACCACGCCAAGGCGATGGCCGAAGACATGTACCGGGCGCTGTGGTCGTGCCTGATCTGCGTGACGGTGACGGTGGTGGTGAGCCTCTTCACCAGACCGAAGAGCCACTCGGAACTGACCGGATTGGTTTACGGCGCGACCGAGTTGCCGCGCGAAGGCCACCTCCCGTTGCTCCAGCGCCCTGTCTTCTGGGGCGCGGTGGCCATGGGCGCCTTCCTGTTGCTGCAGTGGATCTTCTGGTAGGGCGGGGAAGGGCCGCAAGTAGCGGGGGGTTTCTGTGGCAGCGAGGCGGGCAAGAGGCCCGCCGGCAAGATGCCCAATGTCACTTACTT
>CAYVGN010000043.1:0-12684 GCA_964451215.1 uncultured Acidobacteriota bacterium | reverse complement strand
GTGTTCATTGCCTGCAGCATGTCGAGCGCTTCGCCGCCGCGGCACTCGCCGACGATGATGCGGTCGGGGCGCATGCGCAGGGCGTTGATGACCAGGTCGCGCTGGGCGACCGCCCCCTCGCCCTCGATGTTGGGTGGGCGGGTCTCCAGCCGGACCACGTGCCGCTGCTGTAGCTTCAGCTCGGCGATGTCTTCGATGGTCACGATGCGCTCCTCCTCGGGGACGAAGCGGGAGAGCGCGTTCAACAGCGTGGTCTTGCCGCTGCCGCTACCGCCGCTGATCACCATATTCAGCCGGGCCTCGACGCAGGCCCCCAGCAAGTCCAACATGGCCGTGGTCAGCGTCTGGTTCTTGATCAGCTCCTCGTTACTCAGTACCCGCGCGCCGAAGCGACGGATGGACAGGGCCGGGCCGTCCAGTGCCAGCGGCGGGATCACCGCGGTGACGCGTGAGCCGTCCGCCAGCCGCGCGTCCACGATGGGGTTGGCCTCGTCAATGCGCCGGCCCACCGCGGCCACAATCTTCTCGATGATGTGCATCAGGTGCTTGTCGTCCTTGAACTGGACCGGCGTCCGGCACACCACGCCGTTCCGCTCCACGTACACCTTGCGGTAGTTGTTCACCAGGATGTCGGTGATGGACAGATCTTTCAGCAGCGGCTCCAGCGGCCCCAGCCCGAAGACCTCGTCCAGGATCTCCTCGATGACGCGGTCCCGCTCGGGCAGCGTCATCGGGATGTTCTCCTGGAGCAGCAGTTGCTCCACCACGTTGCCGATCTCGCTCCGCAGCCGCTCCTTGCTGATGAGCTTCAAGGTGTCGGTGTTGAGCGAGTTCAGCAGCTTGCGGTGGACCTGCGATTTCAGCTCGAAGTAACGGTCCGGGCGGCCGTTGGCGCCGCGCTGCAGCGGCGCCCGCCCGGCGAACGATGGCCCGATTCCCACGGTCTCCTCCCGCGATGCAGCAGCGGCTTCCGGCCGCCAGGCCCTGGCGGGGTGAACCCGCCGCCACATCTACCTCTTCTTGTTGGCCGCGGCGTTGGGCGGCGGCTGTCCGTCCAATCCCACCTTCCGAGCCAGCTCGAAAAACGACTTGCCCAGCTCGGCGGCCGGGTTCAACACAATCGGCCGGCCCCGGTGAATGGCCTGCATCGCCTCCTCGTACCGGTTGGGCAGCGCCCAGAAGGGCCGCGCGCTCACCGTTTGCTGCAGTTGCTCCATGGTGACGTACATGGGCGCGCGCTTCTGGTAGCGGTTCACCACCAGCTTCACTGCTTCCTGGCTGAAGCCCATGCGAGCCAGGGCGTTCAGGTAATGCTGGGCGTTGCGCACCGCCGGGAACTCCTGCGTCATCACCAGGAAGATGGAATCGGACAGTTCCAGGCAGTTGAGCAGGATGTCGTCGAGACCGCGCGAGCCGTCCACCACCACCACGTCGTACTGCTCGATGAGGAAGGTGCCCAGTTCCTTGACCTGGTGGGGCGCGATGAGCCGGGACTTCTCGATGTCGCTCGGGGCACAGAGCACGGAGAAGCCGACGTCGTCGCGGGTGACCAGTCCTTCCAGCATGGCCTGGTCCAGCCGCCCCAGGTTCTCCATGGCGTCGTAGAGCGAGTACTGCGGTTGCAGGCCCAGGTAGGAGGCGACGTCGCCGGAATCCAGGTCCAGGTCCAGCAGCAGCGTGGACTTGTTCTGCCTGGCGGAGAGCGCCGCGAAGTTGACGGCGGCGGTGGTGGTGCCCACACCACCCTTCACACCGACGAACGTGTACATCTTCCCCAGTTGGCGGGTCTGGGAGTGCACACGCTGCAGGTATTGCTCCAGGCGTGTCATCGCGTCGCGGAACTCGGCCCGCTTCAGCGGCTGCATGAGGAAGTCGGCGGCGCCGGTCCGCATGGCGCGGATCAGGAAGTCAGCGCTCGACTGGTATTCCGACAGCAGCACGTAGACGCCGGGGGCCGCCTGGGACAGGTGCTCCAGGGCCCGCAGTCCCTGCTCGGGATCGGCCGAAACGTCCAGTAGCACCGAGGCGCTCGGGTAGCGGTCCAGATCGTGCAGGATCCGCACATAGAGGTTCAGACCGATCTCCTCGTGCTCGGCCACCACCTTGGCGTTGGGGGTGTGCGCCAGTTGCTCCCGAACGAAATCGCGGAAGTGCGGCTCCGGGCTGGCGACGATCAAGTTAATAGCCATAATTCCCTCTGGCTGTAAATGCGGCCCTGGTGCTGATATTACCGCCGACGGATGCCGGGTTGAAGCCCCCGCTACGGCGACGAGACCCCGGTATCCGGGTTGGCGCCCATGCTCTCCATCTCCACCGTGGTCGAAAAAGCCGGCGCCTGGATGGGCGGGAGGCCGAGCAGCGTCATCAGGTGCCGGAAGCGGTAGCCGCTGAGGCTGACGGTGACCGAGTCAGGCACGCACTGCGCCGTGCAACTATCGCCGGCGCACCCGAACGGCACCGTCTCGTGGGTGTCCGGGTCGTGCCTCCAGTAGCTGACCTGGATCTGGGCCTCGCCGCTGAGCAGTTGCTCGCGGTCAATGAACAGCGGGGCGTTCGCCTGCATCCAGTTCACCACGTTGGAGCCGGCCGAGTCCTGGTAACAATGCGTGGCCGCATAGCGGGCACCCTGCCGTGTTAGCGTCACCAGGCTGTGATAGGTCCAGGCCACTTCGGCCGCGACCATCAGCCCAAACGTCAGCGGCACCATCACCGTGCCCATCACCAGCGCCGTCTCCACCGAAGCCTGCCCCCGACGCGCTGAGTCCTGAGTGCTTGGTATTGGGTGAAGATGTAGCAAGCACGCAGCCATACGGTTTATGCTGCTACTCATCGCTAAACCCATTGCCCTCCTTAAGCCGCCCCACTGCATTGCGCGTCACTCAGCACCCAGCACTCAGCACTTCTTAGCCGCCGGTAACCGGCATCCGCACCGACACCTGCAGGTTGAGGGTGCCGAACCTTACGTACGGAAACGGCACCTCCAGCGGGAAGCCGCCGCCCAGGTTCACGGTGACGTAGTCGGGCGGGCGGCCTCCGGTCGCAATGTCGCAACTGTCCTCCTCGCCGCACAGGCACTGGATCACGGTGGTGGAGCCGGCCACCACGCGCTCGGGAAAGACCTGGATCATGTCCGGTGTCAGCCCGGTGACGATCGGCTCGCCCGTTCCCTGGATGTTGCCGTAGACGATGAAATTGCGGGCGTCGGTCAGCATCTGGTCGGCGGTGTCGCAGTAGTTGACGTTGCTGCTGCGGGCGAGCAGGCCCGCCCCCCCGCGCAGCGCTTTCTGGAGCGTGTGGTACACGTAAAACACCCGCGCCAGTTGGTAGGCGCCGAACAGCAGCATCAGCAGCAGCGGAATGAGGAACACTGTCTCCACCGACGCCTGGCCCCCGGCCGCGCCGAGCGCCGAGGTCCGAGTGCCGAGCAGTCGCCACAACTTCACTGGGTCACCCCCGTCGAGTGCAGGACGATCCGGCCGACGCCGGCGGCCACCGAGCAGGAGCCACCAAGGTTGGCCGTGCGAATGGGCACGGGATGCCCGAGATACTGCGCCCGGAAAGCGCCGGTGAACCCGCTCGGATCAAGGCCCATTACGTTGCTGGCGTTTTCAATCAGGAACTGCCGGAAATTGAGGACGCTCAGCGTGTCGGCGGCATCAACCACGGCCAGCGTCAGCACGCGCCGCTGGTTTCCGTCGTACTCGGTCGCATAATCCTGCAGCAAAGTCTCGGATAGGCCCGGGTCTGAGTCGGGCTGGTAGAGGGCGACCAGGTCGGTGACCGACTCGATGTTGTTGCAGGCGTTGGTGGTGGGGTCCACGCCGAAGCGGGTGTTCAGCCCGCAAATCAGGTCCCTGCCCACCGCGTTAGCGGTGGCGCAGGTGGAGCCCTGCAGGTCGGGCTTGGCCAGCTCGATACTGCCGATGGTCACGCAGCCCGGCGGATCCAGACCCGGCTTGCTCAACATGCCGGAGGCCCCCATCCGGAACAACTCGCCGTCCAGCCCGGTATCCGGGCCCCCGGGCAGATGGTAGAGGATGGTGTACTCAACCGCCGCCGCCGTGCCCTCCAGCGGCTGAGGCACCTGGGAGAGGCAGCCCCGCAGGTTCGGCCGCTGCTGCGAAGGGGTGAGGTAGAGCGTGTAGAACTGGCCAACGGTAAAGCCGTAGTGGGCCTCCTCGGTCGGGTCCAGGGCTGTCACCGCCAGCGGGTCGAGGCCGCAGGCGGTGCAAACCGGCGCGCTGACGCCGGCAATCGCCGCCGCCGACACCTGTTGCCGGGTGCGACGCTCCGGGCTCAGAAACCGCATGAACCACACCGGCGCTTCCGCGTTGATCTGGACGCGAACGTAGCGGGCGTTGGCGCCGCTCTGCCCGCCGTTCAGGTTGACCTGGGCCTCCTGCAAAGTAGAGAAATAGTCAACCAGTAATTCGGTCAGCAGGTCTGCACCCGGCTCGCCGATGCGGTTCAGGCGCAGGTTGAAGCGGTTCTCGTTGCCGGTGGTGGAATCGAAGGCAGCGGTGACCTGGTCGGAGGCGTAGAAGGCGGAGTTGGCGGTACCCACCAGGCGGGTGGCGGCGGCCAGAGCGGCCGCGTCGGTGGCCGCCTGCAGTTCCGCCTGCACCACGTACAGCCGCCCCAGGTCAAATGCCATCACCAGGAACCCGAACAGCACGAACGCCAGCAGAAGCGTGACGTAAATGCTGACGCTGCCGCGCTCGCCGGCCCTCTCACCGCACAGACGCAGAGGCGACAGAGACGAGCGCGATGAAGGGACGCGCCCTTCGGTCCTCTCTCGGTTCTCTGCGTCTGTGCGGTAGACCTGGATCACTTGCGCTCTCCGGGTCGCTGGTCGTGGCCGCGCGGGCCCACAAACTTGGGCGCCCCCGTTCCGGGCTGTCCCGGGCGCGCCCCGTCCAGGAACTCCTTCGGGAATGCGGGCAGCGGGACCGTTTCGCCCGCTGCGAACGGCTTGACGAACCGCGGCGTGATCACCACCAGCAGTTCAGTGTTGGTCTTGTTGGTGGACCGCGAGCGAAACAGGCGCCCCAGGACGGGGATGTCACCGATGCCCGGAATCTTGCTCACCACCTCGGACACGCGGTTGTCAATGAGCCCGGCGATGGCGAAGCTTTCGCCCTCGCGCAGGTCCACCTCCGTCTCGGCCGAGCGGGTACTGATCGCCGGGATCAGGAAGCCCTGGATCATCAGGGCATTGGCAAAGTCCAGGGAACTGACTTCCGGCCGCACCTTGAGGTGGATCAGCCCGGTGGGATCCACAGTGGGGGTGAAGTTGAGTTGCACGCCGAACTTGCGAAACTGGATGGTGACCACGGGTGCCGCGGCGGCCCCCGTGCCGGTGGTGGTGATCACCGGGAAGGGGAACTCACCTCCGGCCAGGAAGCTGGCCTCGCGGCCGCTCACCGTGATCAGGTTGGGCTCGGCCAGGATCTCCAGCAGATTGCGCTCCTGCAGCAGGCGGATGGTGGCGCCGAAGTCCAGGTCGGGGCGGAAAGCGAACAAGTTCAGCAGATCGCTGATGGACACCTGGACGTTGCCCACCTCCTGGCTTCCCTCCGGCCCCTTTTGGAACTGCAACTGCCCAACGCGCGGGAACTGAAACTGTTGGGTGGTGGCCGTCCCAATCAGCTTCTTGTTCACGCTGAACAGGTTCACTCCAAGCTGGCTCAGGGCCGTGCGGTCCACGGTGGCGAACTTCACCTGCAGCATCACCTGCCGGGTGTCGGGCGGAGGCGCCTGGAGCAGGTTCACCACGGTCCTGGCGTAGGCAGAAGCGATGGCCGCCGCCCGCCTGGCCACCTCCGCGTCGGACACCACCCCGGTCAGCAGGATCGCGTCCCTGCTGCTGGACACCTCGATCGGCTCGTTGGGCAGCGTGGAGCGCATCTGCTGCCGGATCTCGGTCAGGTCCGGCTGCACCGTGACGTCGTAACGGGAGACCCCCTTGCCATGCCACACCATGGCCGTGGTGGTTCCCGGCGCCTTGCCGTTGACCACCACCTCGTGGGGGGAGACCACAACCACGTCGGCGGTGGTCGGCTCCGAGATGGACACCCGATCCACCACGTCCAGAAACTGGAGCAGTTCGCCTCGGCCCACGATCAACGTCAGCGGGCGCGAAGCCAGCGGCGTAGCAGGCGCGGTGGGCCGCGGCGGCGGAGCCGGCACGGGCGGCGCCTGCTGGGCCGGCTCCTGCGCGGCGGCATTCGCCGCAACGCTGCCAGCTCCGCTCGACTGCAGGTTTGCCCCACGCGCCGGCGGCGATAGAAGCTCACCGCTACAAAGCCCGAGCAGGAGGAAAACAAGGATGGCCGGCATTGCAGAAAGCCTCACTCAATAAAGATGTCCTCGCTCACCTTGGAACCGCGAAAGACCCGGACGGTGATGCGTCCGTCATTGGGCTGCCTGGGCCGCTGCTCGATGGGCACACCGGTGGCCGAGCGCAGATCCGGCCGCCCGGGGGCCGCCGCCGGCACCGGCGCTGCGACCGGCCGGGCCGGCGCTCGTTCCGGCTCCTCGATCCCCAGGTCGGCCGAGCGGATCGGTTCTGTTTCCTCGGCCAGCTCCGTATCCAGCGGGTTGCGAAGGGCAAGTTGGATGCGGCCCCGCTGCACAGCCAGGGCCAGCTTCTCCGCCTGCTCCTGGGTGACCAGCAGCGTGGCCACGGTCTGCCCCGAAGCGGACCGGGTGTCCAGCTTGCCGCCCGGCTCCATCTGCTTCCCGTAGGCGATCACCTTGACGTTCTGCAGAATGGTGGTAGTGGCGGCGTCGCCGTTGCTGAGGATGCGCGTGAACAGCACGTCCACCCGCGTGCCGGGCTGCACGAATCCGGCCACGCCCGTCATCTCATTGACCTGCACGGAGACGGCGCGCATGCCCGGCTCGATCAGGGCGGTCAAACCTTCGCCCCCGCCCTTGGCAGCCAGCTTCCGTTCCAGCACCAGTTCGCTGGCAGAGATAGAGGTCACGACGGCGCGGTCTACCACGTCGGAGACCTTCAGGAAGGCGCCTTGGGGCACGTCCTTTCGGTCCAGCGTGATCAGCTTCAGGTCAGAGGTGGCGAGCCGCCTGCCTACCGCAAGGTCGCGCGCAGCGGCGACCACCATCGCTACCTGACGCTTCTGCGGCGCGGCAGCCTGTTTGTAAACCCACCAGCTCAACGCCAGGGCCGAGATCCAGGCGATGGCAAACACCACCAGAACACGATGCCGTTGCATATTACGAATCCGGAATGCGGAGCGTGGAACGCGGAACGGCATGTCCTTTACTCCCCATTCCGCGCTCTGCGCCCCGGATTAAGCTGCTGGTTCTTGTCATGAAAGCGCCAGAAACAATAGCGTTCCCCCGGCGATGACTGCGCCGTACGGCAGGCGCAGGGCACCCGGCGAGCCCAGCGAGCTGGCGCGCCGGACCTCCTGCCAGCGAAGCAATCCGAAGCTCAGCAGCAGGTGCCCGGTCTGCGCCAGCACTTGGCGGAGCCGCCCGCGGCAAAGCGCCAGGGCCACGGCCACGATGCCACCCAGCACACCGGTAAAGATGAACACGAGCGCCAGCCGGTAAGGACCAACGAACGCGCCCACTGCGGCAAACAGCTTCACGTCGCCCGCTCCCATCCCGCCGGCCAGGTAGAGCGCGGCGAAGATGCCGAATCCCAGGGCGGCCCCGGCCAGCGAGAGCGCGGCTCCGCGCCAGCCCTGGTAGTAGGCCTGCAACGCCAGGCCGAGCACGGCGCCGGGGGCCGTGAGCCAGTTCGGGATGCGACGGGTGGCAATGTCCGTGACGGCTGCCGCCGCCACCATCCCTGCCAGTACGAGTTGGACAGGCCAGGGCACCGCTAGTCAACCTTCTCGAAGATCGTGGCCAGCGAGTCCGCGTAGACGCGCTCCCACGATCGGTTCATGCCGAGCACGGAGGCCAGCACGTGGTCCGGCGGGACCAGCACAAAGCTCACCCCCTCCTGCGCCAGAACGGTATCCCATCCGGGCCTGGCTTCCACCACCTGCGCATAACGCTCCAGCAGATCCCGGCCGTAGAAATCGCTGCGGCCGTCCACGAACACCTTCAGCCGGCCGGCGAAGCGATAAATCAAGTAGCCGCCCCACTGGTCCTTGGCGAAGACGCGCCCTGCCGGGCGGCCAAGCGCCGGCCCGGCGACGCCGCGCTGCTCCAGGTAGGAGGCGGCGCGAACCGGGAACCTGGCGGGGTCAAAGCCAACGCGGCCTGCGCGCGTCAGGACGCCCAGGGCCAAGAAAGTGGCGGCCAACACTGCCAACAGCGGGACGGCTCCGTAGATTCTGGCGTCCATGGCCCGGAGCCGCGCCGAATAGTCCAGGAACCGGCGGAGGCGCCCGCTCCGGGCCCAGCCTTCCGCCTCGCGCGTCAGCGCCGCTGCGCTCAGCGGCAACAGCACCACGGCAGAGGTGGGCAGGTGCCGCGCCGAGTAAAGCGACAGGTGCAGCAGGACGAGAGCGAGCAAGGCGGGACCGTAGGCCCGCTGGCGCAGCATCGCCAGCGCCCCGGCTGTCGCCACCAGCAGGAACAATTCCACGTAGATCGCGCCCGGGGCGTGGAAGTTGAAGCTGCGAAACTCGGAGATGTGATCCATCAGGTACGTGTTTCGCAGGTAGCCCACCACGTGGCTGTGGAGTTGCCACCCGTAAGGATTAACGAAGGTGGCCAGCAACGCCGCAAGCGCCGCTGCCAGAGTGCGGAGCGCGGAAGAAGTGCTGAGTGCCCCATTCCGCATTCCGCACTCCGCACCGCGCATTGAGCCGGCCAGCCATTCGCCAGCCGCGTAGACAACGAGGATGCCGGGCCCAAGCAGGAAACTGCCGTGCATGTTGGCCCACAGGCAGGCGAGCGGAGGCAGCAGGCACAGGAGAGCAGAGCGGCGGGCGTGAGCGAGCCGAGCCGCGGTCCGCCCGCCCTCACGCAGGCCCCGCTCCCTCAGGGTCGCGGCTCCGACACGCTGGTGTTCGGCGACGGCCACGAAGGCCAGGGCCAGCAGCCAGGAAAAGACATGAGGGCGAGCCAGCCAGTGAATGCTGGTGGTGCCCAGCAGCAGGACAATGGAGGCAGCGGCGAGAAAGAAGTTGGCGCCCAGGGAAAGAGCCAGCCGCAGAGCTCCCCAGGCGGCCAGGGCAATGGCGAGCGCCGCCAGCAAAGCTACCCCCGCCGGACCGGCGGCCAGGTGCGCCGCGCCCAGCAGCGCGTCCGACAGCCACTCCCAGGCCAACCATTCCCGGCCCGCCCGTGTGTAAGAAAAGGTGTCGGCACGGGGAACGGAGCCGCCGGTCAGAATGGCCTCGCCCACGCGGATGTGCCAGCCGGCATCGCTGTCGCGGAACAAGACGCGCGTGCCGTCGGAAAGAAACAGGACGTGCAGCAAGGCCACGGCGAAGGTCGCCACCCCCAGGCTGGGCAGCACCAGCGCCCAGAACCGCGATACGCGCACTCCGGGGGCCGACGCCGGGCACAGCGCCGCACCGACAGAGGCAATCGCCTGGCTTAGGCCGCTCATAGCAACAACGATAAGCAATGAGTCAAGCGGGAGCCACAGAACGTGCTTCGCTCCGGACTCGCCACCTACGGCCCTACGCTCACACCGAGGTCAACGCCGAAGAAATGCTCTCGTACAGGCTGTTCAGCGCGTTGGCAATCCCCTTGATCGCCGCGATCAGGCCCAGGGCAATAGCTGCCACGATGAGGGCGTACTCCACCAGGTCCTGGCCTTCGGTTTCGCGCCAGACGCGCTTGAAAAAGTTCTTCATGGCTTCTCCCGATTCGGTTCAGAGGTCCTGGGAACAGGTTTGGAACCTGCCCCTGCCCCAGGAGCTTGGATTGGCATTTGGCCGGCAGGGACAACAAGGGATGCGCCCGCGTCTCCCCTGCCAAACGGCGCAGACGAGAGAGCCGCCGGAAGGCGCAGCCGCGCCAGCGGCAAGTTCGCTCCCGCCGCCAGCATTTCCGAGCGCTGGCGCAGCAGTCCCTGCACCAGCTTGAAGTTCTCAATGGCGGGAGGAAAGTAATGGCGGGCGCGGAGGGCCTGGACCAGTTCGTCGCGGCTCCGTTCGTACTCGCCCATCTCCAGCAGGACCACGGCGAGGTTGTTGTGAGCAGCAGCCGGGTCACCGTGGGCCAGGAACTCCCGGCGCGCGCCCTGCAGGTCGCCGCGCCGGGCCAGTACCATGCCCAGGTTGTTGTAAGCGGTGGCGGAGTTGGGGTCGAGCTGGACTGCCCGCCGCAGTTCGGCCTCGGCCGCCTCCAGCCGTCCCTGCAGAAGCAGATTGTAGCCGAGGTTGTTATGCAGGCGGTCGGAGCCGGGCCGCAGCTCAACCGCCCGGCGGAAGGCCTGCTCGGCGGCGGCTCGCTCGCCGCGCTGGTCGTAGAGTAAGCCCAGTTGGTTCCAGGCCTCGGTCGCGCCCGGCGCTCTTTTCACGAAGGCGGCCAGAACCGGGATGGCCTCGGCGCTTCGCCCGACCGCTGTGCCCGCGCGGCCCAACCCTACCGCGGCCGCCTCGGCCAGAGCGGACTGCGAGTCCGGGAGCAAGTTCAGCGCCCGCGTGTACTGCTCCAGAGCTTCCTCAAACAGGCTGTACTGCTCGTAGATGGCCGCCAACTCCAGCCGGGCCCGCGCGTCCTGCGGGTCCAGCCGCAGCCGGGCGTTCCATAGCTGGATGCGGCGGTCGTCGGTGGCTGGATTGAAGGCACCGCGCGCCTGCAACGCAAAAACTTCGCGCAGCGAGTCGTCGGGCCAGCGGGCCGTCTTGGCAGCCGGTCGCCGCGCCGCCCCTGCTATCTTCGCCGCAGGAGCGCTCGACCGTCCGGAGCCTAACAGCCCGGCCAGGCTGGTGGTCACCACGCGCTTCACGCACCCGGCGGAGAACAGCAGCACGGCCGCCAGGAATGCCAAAACTACAGTGCGGTTATTCGTGAGCAATGAATTCGAGTTCATCTCCGACTTCAACCCGGCTGCTTGTCGCCGCCCCGGCAGCCAGTTCCAGGACGCTGGAGGCGCCCCAGACCAAGCCGGTCAGGCGAAACGGGCGCAGCCGGTGGTACACGCGTTTGACCCGTCCCCGGCGATCCAGGAACACCACGTCTATCGGAAAACGCATCCAGAAGGTGTGGATCGCCTGGCTGGGATAGATCCACAGCCCTTCGCCCGGCCGCACAGCGGTGTGCTTGCGCAGGCCGATCCGCCGGGCGTGAGGAGTGTCCGCCAACTCAATGTCATTCGCAACCGTGGTTCCCCGTGTCCGATTGCGAACCAGAAATCGCTTGGACCGAGCCGCTCCAGGCTCCACTCTACAGGCTCACCCGCGGGCGATCGGGAATTCGCCCTCACCGCTCTCTGACGGGCGACCCGGATGGCCGCCCCTGTCGCTGAGAACCACTGTGCTCCAACCGCCAGCAGTACCTCTTCCCGTAGCCCCCGTGCTTCTGCCGCCTGCGGGGTGCTCCTAATCTGGGCAGAATACCTGGGGGTGGGACCGCTGTCAATTTCGCGCTTCAGCAGCCCTACGACACTGATACGCTGTTGGGGAACATTACCATCAGCAGCCCCGCAGTGATGTTGCTGCCCGCCGCCCTTCCTTGGGCTAAACACCATGTATGCTGCGGAGTTGCGGGCCATTCCGGACAGAGTAGGGCGGAGGGCGGGCGCAACTCGGCAACGCTCCAGGTGTTTGAGATGGGGAGGCTTGACGAGGCACGGAAAAGCCGAGTATGTTCGGGCGGTTCCGCTTCGCCGCAAGGCTTTGAGGGAGCGGGCACCAGCCGGCCAGGGCGACCGGAAGGCCGGCCCGAGAGTGGTTCCGCGCCGCCACAGCAGGAATGTCTGTCGGGAATCAGGAGGCTCCTAATCTTATGAACCGGACGTTCGCAGGGGTGGTGGCGTTCGTCTGCTCGGCTCTTCTCCTTTACACGGGCACCGGGTTTGCCGCCAACATCGGCACTGTCTATCCATTCGTAGGCCAGATCAGCGACCTCGTTTATGACGATTTGCGGGATCAGGTTTACCTGGCCAACTTCGCGGAGAACCGCGTGGAGGTATTCTCGGTGGGCGGGCGCCAGGTAGTGGGGCGGGTGCCGACCGGCCAGCAACCTTCCAGCCTGGCGATTAGTCCTGACCGCCAGGCACTGTACGTCGCCAATTTTGCTTCCTTTACGCTGACCGTCATCTACCTAAATACCCTGGAAGTGATGGGCGAGTTCCCCCTGGGGGTGCGCCCGGACGCAATCGCAGTGGGCAACGACGGCCTGGTGGTAATTCTGGGAAGCGCGGGGTTAATGCGGTTTGATCCGGCCACCCGCCAGATCACCCGGCTGGCGATCTCGCCGCCGCCGGTGCCGCCGGCCGGCCTGCCCACCACGTTACCGGCGCCGGTGCCCATCGGTTTCCGCGCCGGGCTGATGGTTTCCACCAACGGCAACACCATTATTGGGATCTCCACGACCCGGCTGTTCGTCTACGAGGTGGCTTCCGGCACCGTGTTGCGCAGCCGCAACGTCACGGGCCTCAGCCCCATCCTTTCGGTGAGCCCCGACGGCACGCGTTTCATGGCCGGCCCGTTCCTGTTCGACACCAGCACCCTAACGATCCTGGGCCGCACTGGCTATCTGCCCGCAGCCAACGTGGTGTTGACCGGCGGCAGGAAACGC
>CAYVGN010000042.1:0-12915 GCA_964451215.1 uncultured Acidobacteriota bacterium | reverse complement strand
CTTTACGTGCGCGTGGTTGAGCCGGCCCCGCGTGGCGACGCCGCCAGCGGCGACCGCGGCTACGGCGCCTACTTCGGCAGCGTCCCCGATTTCGGCGAGGTGGAAAATGGGGTGCGCTTCGCCGACGTTCGCGAGGGCAGCCCAGCCGCCCTGGCCGGACTTCGCGCCGGCGACATCCTGATCGAGTTCGGCGGCAAGCCTGTCAAGAACCTCTATGACTTCAGCTACCTGCTCCGCTCCCGCAAGCCCGGCGACGAAGTCACCGTCGTTGTCCTGCGCAACAAGGAGAGAATCACGGCCACGGTGAAGCTGGCCCGCCGCCCCGGATAGCAGAACACAGTCCAAAGTCCAAGGTCCAAAGCCCAAGGTCAAGCAGGCAGCGCGGGCGCCTGTGGACGTCGGACTTTGAACTTGCAGCTACGCGGACTTGAGCTGAACCAGTTGCGGCGGCGGTGAAGGAATCACCGACTCTGCCCGGCGGCCACGATTCATGATGCGCCACAGGTCGTAGCCCCACAGTGCCAGACCCGCTGCTTCCAGGAAGCCGCTGACTCCCATGCACGGATAGGCGGCCGGGGTGAAGTCGGTCAGCAC
Organism: uncultured Acidobacteriota bacterium; assembly: GCA_964451215.1. GTDB lineage: Bacteria > Acidobacteriota > Terriglobia > JAJPHL01 > JAPKYU01 > CAYVGN01. The sequence goes on along the minus strand of CAYVGN010000042.1, from coordinate 12,321 downwards.
CTGCATGGTGACGCGCAGGATGTTGCCGGCGTTGATCAGCGCGAACGTGGGCCAGAAGCCAGGCGGGATGAATAGCGTGGTCGCTTACCCATGGCAAGGGGGGACACAACAAGAAGGGTTCCGAGTGGTCCTTCCCGCAGGTCTCCCGTCCTGCCTCGCCTGCGGTTTCCCGAACGTCCACTCCCGGTGTTGCCGGGATAGGCGCCTGAAGCTCCGCTTGCGCTCTCCCCTGGTCTCAGCCGTCGCCGACGCTGGCCTCCCCGACCTCGCGGCCGGAGAGTTCCAAAACCAGGGTTGCCGCCTGCAGTATCCCCAACCGTTCCCCGCCAGAACCTTGCGGCCCTAACGGCTCCCGGCCAGGTCTTCTCCCACCGGTCCTCCACGACAAGCTTCCTCAGCTCGCCGCGTCGGCGCCCAGGGGTCCTTCCGTCCGACCCTCCTCCCGGCCTTGCGACCAGGATTCAGGCCCCCAGCGGTTTCCCGGCTCTCCCTGCCCCTCGCCTTGCGGCGGGGTTCGGTGTCCAGGCTGTCCCCGCAGTTCCAACCCGGAGCTTGCGCCCCAGGCCAGCCTGCGCTTCTTGCCCGGATTCTTCGACGACGCCGCCTTTCGACAATCGCCGCCGCTTGTCCGGATCCTCCCTGGGTTTTTCCGGCCGGGTCACCCTTGCGGGCGCGCCGACCGGCCGTCGAAGATCTCCCCCGGGTCCCTGCCGGCCCCCAATGACTTGTGAGCCGGTCCCCGGCAGGTTCCCCTCAGGTCCTTCCGATTCCAGCCTTGCGGCTGAAACCGGCCGTCCGAGATCCGCAACCTTCGGCAGAACCTTTGATCTGCCTTCCGGATCTCTCGGAACCCGGCCATTCTTTTACCCTCGTAGCGAAAATTTCGTCAAGAACTATATTTCCTTTATTTTCAACTGACTGCCAAAAAAATGCACAATGTTACAGCAACCGCCTTGCACACCGCTAAGCGCGCACAGAGAAGCCCCGCCAGCCAGAAAGCCCCGCCGCTTCAAAGCCGCATGCCATGCGGCCTTCAGCGGAGGGCCCAGACAGCCGCCGGCAGCAGATAGAACAGATTGCAGGAGAAACGTTACACTGAAATGCCAAGAAAATGGGCAATTGTGGGGCTCTCGTCTCCGAAGCTCGCTTCCTGGCTGCTTGAGGAAAAACTGTGGAAAAATGGTGGATAAATTGCCTGGATTTCCCACACCGGCAGGCGAAAAGCAAAGGGTTCCGAGTGGTCCTTCCCGCAGGTCTCCCGTCCTGCCTCGCCTGCGGTCTCCCGAACGTCCACTCCCGGTGTTGCCGGGATAGGCGCCTGAAGCTCCGCTTGCGCTCTCCCCTGGTCTCAGCCGTCGCCGACGCTGGCCTCCCCGACCTCGCGGCCGGAGAGTTCCAAAACCAGGGTTGCCGCCTGCAGTATCCCCAACCGTTCCCCGCCAGAACCTTGCGGCCCTAACGGCTCCCGGCCAGGTCTTCTCCCACCGGTCCTCCACGACAAGCTTCCTCAGCTCGCCGCGTCGGCGCCCAGGGGTCCTTCCGTCCGACCCTCCTCCCGGCCTTGCGACCAGGATTCAGGCCCCCAGCGGTTTCCCGGCTCTCCCTGCCCCTCGCCTTGCGGCGGGGTTCGGTGTCCAGGCTGTCCCCGCAGTTCCAACCCGGAGCTTGCGCCCCAGGCCAGCCTGCGCTTCTTGCCCGGATTCTTCGACGACGCCGCCTTTCGACAATCGCCGCCGCTTGTCCGGATCCTCCCTGGGTTTTTCCGGCCGGGTCACCCTTGCGGGCGCGCCGACCGGCCGTCGAAGATCTCCCCCGGGTCCCTGCCGGCCCCCAATGACTTGTGAGCCGGTCCCCGGCAGGTTCCCCTCAGGTCCTTCCGATTCCAGCCTTGCGGCTGAAACCGGCCGTCCGAGATCCGCAACCTTCAGCAGAACCTTTGATCTGCCTTCCGGATCTCTCGGAACCCGGGCGGAGGTTTTACTCCTGCGCGAAGAGCGGGTCAAGAACTTTATTACCTTTGTTTTCAACAAGAAGCGAGATTTGCTGCTGTAGAACGCAGCAGCGCCCTGCCCGCGCCGGGGAAAAATCACGGGTTTCCCCCTGCGGTGCGGCCCGTGGGGCGTCGAAGCCCGCATGAACACTGAGTTTCAGGCGCGGGCTGCCGCGGGCGGCGATGTTCAGCGAAACATAAGCACCCTGGGATGTTTGATCGGGGACGCCACCGGCCCTGCCCCGCTCAAAGATTTCCAGCGCGGTGACTAAAGTCATCGCCCGTGTCCTGCCCTCGCCAACAGAATGGGCGAAGGGAGTAACAACATGTTTGGAATCGCCACACAGGAGTTGGCACGCGAGCACCGCGCGGTGGAACAGTTGCTCGACCGCCTGGAGCGGCTGCTGGCGCGGCCCCACCGCACGGAACAGGAAATCCGTGAGACGTTCGCGTTAATCCGGCGCGACCTCGCCCTGCACCTGCGCAAGGAGGAGGAAGCCTACTTCCCCGCCCTGGAGCGCTACCTGCCCCGCGAGGCTGGCCCCATCCGCGTGATGCTGTTCGAGCACGAGCAGTTGCAGCGGCTCCAGGAGACGTTTCCCGAAGGCGCCGAGGAGTTCATCGCGATCCTTCGCTCGCACATCCAGAAGGAGGACGGCGTCCTGTTCATGATTGCCGACAACAACTTCAGCGAGGAAGAGCAGCGGCAGGTGCTGGAGCGGATGCAGGAGATCGAGGCGGTCCTGAGTCGCTGACCCAGGGCCGGTGTGGCCGCGGCTCTGTGCTGGCTTTGCGCCGCCGTCTGCCCTGTTTCCTGGAGGGTGGCGGGATAAACCGCTGCATGCCTTTTTGCGGAGGAAAAGCGCCTATCGGCGCGGGTCGGCAGTGGCGTTTCCAGCGAGAGCCTCCAGTTGACGCTTCAGGGAGGCAATCTGCTGCTCGGAAACCTGGGTTTTGGGCAGCGAGGAAGCATACTGCACGGCCTCCTGAAGGGTGCGCCGCGCTGAGGCAGCATCGCCTTTCTTCTGGAAGATGGAGGCGCGGACCTGGTAGACGAGCAGCCGGCGCGGCCCGTAAGCCTTGGCCAGAGCCCGCGCGGAGGCCGCCAGCGCTTCATCGTAGCGCCCCAGTTCGCGATAGACGGTGGCCAGCCGGGCGGCAGGGTTGTAGTCGTCGGGCAGATCGCGCTCGGAGGCCACGAGGGCATTCAGGACCCGGGCCGGATCGCCCAGTCTCAGGGCGGCGGCCACCCGGTGGGAATCGAAGGCCGCGCGGGCCTCGGGATTTTGCGCCCGGGCCGCTTCTTTCTCCAGGAAGGTGAGCCATTCCCCCGCAAGCTCTCTGGCGTCGGCCGCATCGCCCTGCTCCTGGTGGATGGACACCAGGCTGTCGTAGAGCCCGGAACGGTCGTCGGCCAGTAGGTTGGGGAGGCGCAGCGCTTCTTCCGCCAGCGGCTTGAGCGCGCCAAGGGCTTCCGCGCGCCAGGAGGCTTCGCGGGGCGCACCCAGCGTGCACAGCAGCCCGGTGTTCACAAGGTTGGCGAACGACGGCCCGCGGGGAAGTCGGGGCGCCTCTTGTAAAGCAGTGGTGGCGCACCGTTCCCGCTCCCGGGCGAATTGCAGCGCTACGGTGAGCGACTCGACCGCGCGGGGGCGTCGGGGCCAGTCCGGGCCGCCCAGGCGCAGCGCTTCCTGGTAGGCGGCGACGGCCTCGGCGGCCTTGCGCTCGGCGTTCAGGCGGTCAGCGCGGGCCAGAGCCGCTTCCGCCGTCTCCCCGCCGGAGGCGCGCACCGCCCGTTCGCCGTCTTCCAGCAACCTGGCCAGTTGCGACACCGTAGCGCTCCCATACCAGCGCAGCGCCGCCTTCTCGGCCGCCGGATCTACGACCAGCAACGTGGGCCAGCCCTGGATCGGGAACTTCTCCAGGAAGGCGGCGTTCTTCGGTTTCTCCGTGTCAATCGAGAGCCAGGCAAACTGCCGGGCGTGCTTCCTGAGCGCCGCGTCGCTGAAGACGTAGGCGCGCATGAAGCGGCAGGTGTGTCACCACGGCGCCCAGGCTTCGACAAATAGCGGAACGCTGCGCGCCCGGGCCTGGGCCAGCGCCCGCGGGTAGTCGTCTTCCACCCACGGCAGCACCTTCGCTGCCGGCCCGGCAGCCGGCCCCGTCGCTCCGAGCGCGACGAACAAGACGAGAGTTGCGAGCCGCCCCATACCAGACCAAGTTTACAGGAGAAGGAGTCAGGAGTCAGGAGTCAGAATGAAGCGATCAGCGGGGATCGGCGGGAACGCCCGTCGGGGTCGCCTTGGGCCCCGGAACTTTCAACTCCTTCAGCCCGGCCAGCGCGACATCGCGGTGGAAGCGGAGCATGGCCACCACCAGGCCGAGCAGCACCGGTCCCAGCACGAAACCGATCACGCCGAACAACTGCAGCCCGCCCACCGCCCCCAGCAGCGCCGCCAGGGGATGCAGTTGGGCACGACCGGCGATCAGCCGCGGCTTGAGCACGTTATCCACGTTGCTCACCAGCACGCCGCAGTAGATCAGCAGCCCGAACCCGCCCACCTTGTCACCCACCGCCAGCCGGTAGACGGCCAGCGGCACCCAGATGACCGGAGAGCCGACGATGGGGATCATCGAGCCGATCATGGTCATGAAGGTCCAGAACAGCACGTGGGGGACGTGGAAGATCAGGTAGCCGAGCCCGGCCAGCAACCCCTGCACGATCGCCGTGATCAACTGCCCGTACAGCACGCCGCTCAACGTCTGCCGCAGGTTCATCACCAGCAGCGGCTTCACCTGGTCCTCCAGCGGGAGCAGGTGGAGGAAGTTGCGCCAGATGTCGCGCCCGTCGCGGAGCACGTAGTACAGGGTGTAGAGCATGACGAAGAGGGTCAGCGCGGTGTTGCCCACCGCGCCCAGGACCCTGGGCGCGGCCCGCACCGCCGCCTCCCGCACCTTGCCCAGGTAGGCGGAAAGGTTCTCGGCGAGGGGGATGTGCCGGCCCACCAGGCCGTCCAGCCAGCGGTTGATCTTTTCTACCGCCAGGCTCAGGTCGGCGGACTGCAGCGCCCCGGTCACCTGCTCGCCCACCTGCATCACCACCAGCAGCACGGGAAGGGCCAGCAGCAGCAGCACCAGCACCACCAGCAGGGCGGCGCGCAGGTCGGCCGAGGTGATGCGCCTCCCGATTGCCTCGTACAGCGGGAACAGCAGGTAGCCGAGGATGATCGCCACCAGGATGGGGATGAACACCGGCAGCAGCATGGCCACCGAGAGCGCCGCCAGCGCTGCCAGCAGGACGTAGAATGCCAGCCGGCTTTGCATTGCCGCAGTATAGCTGAGGCTGGGAGCTTGAGAGTTCAGGCTTGAGGGTCTGTTGAAGCCCGGAGCGGTGTGGTCCTACCTCAGGCCTCAAGCCTCAGGCCTGATATAATCGCGACGATGGATGGGGTGGACGGGGTGGTGGCGACCGAGCTGCAGGCCAAGGAGGCTTCGCTGCTGGAGTCCCTGCGCGCGCTGGGCTCCACGATTGTGGCTTTCTCCGGCGGCGCCGACTCCGCCTACCTGGCCTGGGTAGCCCACCAGGTGCTGGGCCACCAAGCCCTGGCGGTGACCGCCGACAGCCCCAGCGTGCCCCGCAGCCACCTCGACGACGCCATCGCCTTCGTGCGCCTCTTCGGCATCCGCCACGAGGTCATCGCCACCCAGGAGTTCCACAACCCGCTCTACGTCCGCAACGACACCAGCCGCTGCTTTTACTGCAAGGACGAACTGTTCACCCGGCTCGACCGGATGGCGGCCGAGCGCGGATTCGCCAGCATTTGTTATGGCGTGAACAAGGACGATACCGGCGATTTCCGCCCCGGGCACCGCGCCGCGCAGAAGCACAAGGTGCTGTCGCCGTTGCTCGATGCCGGGCTTAGCAAGCGGGAGATCCGCGAGTTGTCGCGCCGCGCCGGGCTGCCCACCTGGGACCGGCCCGCCTCTGCCTGCCTCTCCTCCCGCATCCCTTATGGAACCGCCGTGACGCCGCAGAACCTCAGCAAAGTGGAGGCCGGGGAAGAGGCGCTGCACCAACTGGGCTTCCGGCAGTGCCGCGTCCGCTTCCACGGCGAGATGGTGCGCATCGAGATCGCCGCCGATGAGCTGCCGCGCGCCCTGAACCCCGAGATGGCGCGCCAGTTCACCCGCATCTTCAAGGGCCTTGGCTTTAAGTTCGTCACTCTGGATCTGGAAGGCTACCGCCAGGGCTCCCTGAATATCTTGTCTTGAAAGTCGTCGCTATCGCGTAGAGTCCCAAGCCCCGGGTCCCAAGTTGACTGCCTGCTGCCGACTGCCGAGCGCCTGCTGCCGACTGCTGACTGGATCCGCATTCACTCCAGCCCCGCCATCTGCCACTTACGTATCGTGTCCTTGACCAGTGCGGCGACCTTGGCCGTGACGCGGCGGAAATACTCCTCTGCCTGCTTCTGGTCGAAGTCTTTGGGATAACCTTCGCCCTCCTTGTAGAGGCCGATGCTGGAGGGGAAGGGGACGGCCGACCAGGTGCCCGACGCAGGATACGCTGTGGCCAGCTCGCGCGAATACAACTCGCGGTGCACCAGCTTCGGGTTGATGGCCTGGATGAAGGCCGTCTCGTTGATGCCGGCGTGGCCGCCGTCCTCGCCGAAGACGGCCTTGGTCACGTCCGCCGCGTAGCTCCACCAGTTGATCACCAGCGTGTTGACGCGGCGCTCCAGCGCCACGTCCCGGGCAATCTGCTCGAGCACGGCGGTCTGCCCGCCGCCGTGCCCGTTCAGGATGATGATGTTGCGGAACTGGTTCTTCACCAGCCCCTCCAGCACCGCCCGCACGTACGGCCGGAACGCCTCCTCGGGGATGTCGAGGGCGCCGGGAAACGGCGACATGGCGCCGGTGATCCCGTAGGGGATGTGCGGGGCGATCAGGGCCTGGCAGTCGGCGGCGATCGCCCGGGCGATGGCCGCCGGCGCCGTGTTGTCGGCGCCGTTGTTCGCCACCCCGTGCGGTTCCAGCGTCCCCACCGTCAGCAGCACGGTCTTGACTTGCGAGGGCACCATCTTGCGGAACTCCATCCAGTTCAGCTCATCCATCAGGCGGGTGGAAACCTGCCCGCAGGCCGTGCCCGCGATCAGCACCATGGAAGCGATTGTCTTTTTCATTGGGCGCCTCACCTTCGGAATGCAGCGGCTTGCCGCCGCTTTCCAGGGCCGGAAGCCGCCTATTGTAATAGGTGACAGGTGGTAGGTTGTAGGTGGTAGGTTGTAGGTTACAGGCTGCGCGCTCCTGCAACCTGTCACCTGCTATGCGTCTGGGTCCGTTACAGGACACGCGCTTTGACCTGCTGGTTGTGGGCGGGGGTATCAACGGGGCGGGCATCGCGCGGGAAGCAGCGCGGCGCGGGCTGCGCGTGGCGCTGGTGGAGAAGCAGGACTACGGGGCCGGCACCACCAGCCGCTCTACCCGGCTGATCCACGGCGGGCTGCGCTACCTGGAGCAGGGCGAACTGCTGCTGGTGCTGGAGTCGCTGCGCGAGCGGGAGGCGTTGCTGCGGCGCGTCCCGCACCTGGTTCGGCCTCTGCGCTTCCTCATTCCCGTCTACCGCCATTCTTTGCGCAGCGCGCGCCTGATCCGCGCCGGCATGGTGCTCTACGACCTGCTGTCAGCCGGCAAAACGGTGCCCCGCCATCGGGTTGTCCGCCCCGGCGAGTTGCAGCAACTGAAGCGGCAACTCCACACGCCGGGACTCCAAGGCGCCTTCGTGTACTACGACGCCCAGGTCAATTTCCCCGAGCGCCTGGTGGTGGAGACCGTAGCCGCGGCGCGCCGCTCGGGCGCCGTGGCGCTCAACCATTGCGAGCTGTTGCGCTTCCGCCTGCGCCAGCGGCATGTCGAGGGCGCGCTGGTTCGTGACCTGCTCAGCGGGGAAGAGGGTGAGGTGCGGGCGTCGTTCACCACGAACGTCACCGGGCCGTGGCTGGAGCAGTTGGACGCCCTGCTGCCGGTCCGGCGTCCGCATCCCCTGCTGGCCCCCACCCGCGGCAGCCACCTGGTGGCGGGGTCTTTCCCCGGCGCTCCGTCTGATGCCCTCTACTTCGAGGCGCGCTCCGACCGCCGCCCCATCTTTCTCATCCCCTGGCACGGGCTCTACCTGATCGGCACCACCGACGTGCCGTTTGCCGGCGACCCGGCCGAGGTGCGGCCGTCTGATGAGGAAGTCACTTACCTGCTCGCCGAGATCAACGCCGGCCTGCCCCGGGCGCGCTTGACGCGCGCTTCGGTGCTGTTCGCCTACGCCGGCGTGCGCGCCCTCCCCTACGGAGAAGCCCTCAAGCCGGGCGAACTGACCCGCCGCCACATCTTCTTCGATCACGAAAAGGAAGACGGGATCGCGGGCATCGCCACGATCCTCGGCGGCAAGCTGACCACCTATCGCTCGCTGGCGCGCAGCGTGGTGGACGCCGTCTGCCACAAGCTGGGGGCCGCCGACTACCCGGAAGACGACCGCAGTGAGCTACCCGAGTTTGCGCTCTGGCCCTGGCAGGGGCCGCCCGAAGCGCTCCAGCGCCAGGTGGCCCCGCTGGCCCGGCAGCACGCCCTGGACCCCGCCGATCTGCTGCGGCTGGTGGAGACCTATGGGGAAGGGGCCAGGGAGTTGCTGCGAATGATGGACGAGGACCCCGAGTTGCGCCGACCGCTCCCGGAAGCGGGCGGGGTCCTGGGCGGCGAAGTGGCATATGTCGTACGGCACGAGCAGGCGCTCACCCTTGGCGACGTCCTACTGCGCCGGACCTGCCGCGCCCTGGCGGCAGACCGCGGCCTGCCGGCCGCTCCGGCCGTCGCCGACCTGCTCGCCCGCCAATTCGCCTGGGACTCAAAGCAGCGGGAGGCGGCCCTAAACGCCTACTGGGAGGAAATTGATCGAACCCTGCCCCGAGTTGCGGCCCCCTCAGCCAGGAGCCCGACGTAAAGGAAAGGGAAGCCAGGACGCAGCAGTCGCACCATTCTGAATTCTGACTCCTGAATTCTGACTCCTGACTTCTGCCCCCCTCACATCTTGTAGCGGCCCAGGTCCTCGTCGCTCAGGTTCTCCAGCCACTTGCGCAGCTCTTCGTTGCTCACCTTTTCGCTGGCGTTGGCCAGCTTGGAGGACTTCAGCACATCCTCCTCGACGTAGATGGGGCAGTCGGTGCGAAGGGCCAGGGCCAGCGCGTCGCTGGGGCGCGAGTCAATGGAAATAACCTGGCCGTCGCGCTCCAGCCAGATCAGGGCGAAGAAGGTGTCCTCGCGCAGGTCGTTGACCACCACCTTCTGCACCGAGGTGCTCAGCCCGATCAAGACGTTTTTCAGCAGGTCATGGGTCATGGGGCGCGGCGTGGACACCTTCTCAATCTCCAGGGCAATGGCGTTGGCCTCGTAGATCCCCACCCAGATGGGCAAGATGGCGCTGCCGTTCACGTCCTTCAGGATGACGATCGGCATGTTGGTGACCGGATCCATCATCAAACCGCGGATTTTCATTTCCACTTCCATTGTTCTTTCCTGTCCGGCAACCCTGGAGCGCCGTTGCCTGAGTGGGATATGGGGGCGAGGCTCAGGTCGCCCCGGCCAACCTTTCTGCCTCTTGCCATTGGCCGGCGGGAAGCATTTCGCCGACCAGGCTGTTGGGCCCCGCCCGGGTGACCCTGGCCCAGGCGCAGGTCCCCAGCCAGCTGTGCCCGGCCGAGCCCCGAGGGACGGTGAAGTTCAGCACCCTGTTCTGCGACGTACGGCCCACCCACTGCTGGAGCGCCTCCTGGCGGCCCTCCACCAGCACCTCCTGAGCGGACCCCACCAACGCCTGGTTCTTCTCCAACTGGATCTGGCGCTGCTTCTCCTGCAGGACCGCCAGCCGCCGAGCTTTCTCTTCCTCCGGGACCACTCCGTCCAGCGCCAGCGCCGGGGTGTTCGGCCGCGGCGAATACTTGAACGAGAAGGCCGCGTCGTAGCGCACCTCCTCCAGCAGGCTTAGGGTCTCGGCGAAGTCCTCCTCGGTCTCCCCGGGGAACCCCACGATCAGGTCCGTGGTGATGCTGATAGCACGGCGCGCCGAGCGGATACAAGCGATTTTCTCCAGGTACTGCTCCCGGGTGTACTCGCGTTGCATGCGGGCCAGGACGCGGTCCGAGCCGGCCTGCACCGGCAGGTGCACGTGGTCGCAGAGCGTGGGGTGGCTGTCAATGGCCGCCACGATCTCGGCGGTGAAGTCGCGCGGGTGCGAGGTGGTGAAGCGGAGGCGGCGGATGCCCGGCGTCTCGGCCACCGCCCGGAGCAGGCGGGCGAAGGTCAGCCGGGCCGGGGACGGGTCGCGGTAGGAGTTGACGTTCTGGCCGAGGAGCTGGATCTCGCTGTAGCCCGCATCCACCAGCCGCCGCGCCTCCTCCAGGATGTGGCGGCTGGAGCGGCTGCGCTCCCGCCCGCGGGTGAACGGCACCACGCAGTAGGCGCAGTGCTTGTCGCAGCCCTCGATGATCGTCAGGTAGGCGCGGAACGGGTTGTCGCGCCTGGTGAACTCCGACTCGAACGTCTCGTCGGTGTCCAGTTCCAGGCCGGTGACGCGGCCGCTGCCCGCTTCCAGTTGCGCCAGCAATTGCGGCAGCTTCCGGTAGCTGGCCGACCCGCAGACCAGGCCCACCTGCGGCGCCCGCTCGAAGATTCTGGCGCCTTCCTGTTGCGCCACGCAGCCCAGTACCCCGAACATCTTGCCGCCGTTCTGCCCCTTCTTGAACTGGCCCAGGCGCGAGAAGACCTTCTGCTCGGCCTTGTCGCGGATCGAGCAGGTGTTGTACAGCACCAGGTCCGCTTCCTCCGGCCTGGGCACCTGCCGGTAGCCCCGCGCCAGCAACGTCCCGGCCACCTTCTCCGAGTCGTGGACGTTCATCTGGCAGCCGAAGGTCTCGATATAGAACGTCTTGGAAGCCCGTTGCATGGAGATTGATTGATTATAGCAGAGACGCCGGGCCGCTTCCTGGACCCCGATCCGTCTGTAACGTGACTCGAGCGCGCCTGCCGAGGCCCGGTCTGGGTGCCTCCACCCCGGCGATCCACGCGACGCACGTCGAGCGACCCAGACGCGGGCCGAGGCGTCGAATGGGCAATCGGCCCAACTGATGCCCGCACCTCGCAGGTGCGGCCTTGGGAGCGCAGGCTTCCAGCCTGCAGATCATCGAGAGTCCGGCCATGCAGGCATCCAGCAGGGCGGGATGCGCTCCCAGGAACTGCAGAAAGTCATTGACGAATCGGGGCCAGACTTGGGAAAAGGCATCCCGACGTTTACATCAGCCGGGGAGGAAGAAGAAGGCGATGGCCGGGATCAGGCGAAGGCCCATCAGCTAACGCCCCTCAGGACCGGGGCCCCGGACTGTCCTCGAGCGGATTGTCCAGCGGCTCTGCTGCCGGCGATTCGCTTGCCGGCTGCCCGGGTTGGGTGGATTCGAGTTCCTCCAGCGCCGCGGCAGCGCGGGCGGCCAGTGCACCGAGGCCGATTTCGTTGGCCACCTGGCGCGCTCTTTGGAAAGAATCCGCAGCCTTCGACCGGTTGCCCATAAGCTGCAGAGTCACTCCCAGGTTGAGCAGGTTGCTGGCTTCCCCTTCCCGGTAGCCGATCTCGCGGTCAATCTGCAGTGCCTCCTCGTGGTAGCGCAGCGCCTTGGGCAACTCGCCCAGCGTCTGGTAAACCAACCCGATATTGCCGAGGTCGCTGGCTTCCCCTTCCCGGTTGCCGATCTCGCGGTGAATCTCGAGGGCTCCCTCCAAGTAGCGCAGCGCCTTGGGCAACTCGCCCAGCGCCTGGTAAATCAACCCGATATTCCCGAGCGCGGTGGCTTCCCCTTCCCGATAGCCGATCTCGCGGTCAATCTCGAGGGCTTCCTCCAGGTAGCGCAGCGCCTTGGGCAACTCGCCCAGCGTCTGGTAAACCAACCCGATATTGCCGAGGTCGCTGGCTTCCCCTTCCCGGTTGCCGATCCCGCGGTGAATCCCGAGGGCTTCCTCGTGGTAGCGGAGCGCCTCGAGCAAGTCGCCCAGCGCCCGGTAGATCAGCCCGATATTGCTCAGGCCGCCGGCTTCCCCTTCCCGGTTGCCGATCTCGCGGTGAATCTCGAGGGCTTCCTCGTGGTAGCGCAGCGCCTTGGGCAACTCGCCCAGCGCTTGGTAAATCACCCCGATATTCCCGAGCACAGCGGCTTCGCCTTGCCGGTCGCCGATCTCGCGGTGAATCTCGAGGGCTTCCTGGTGGTAGCGCAGCGCCTTGGGCAACTCCCCCAGCGCTTGGT
>CAYVGN010000041.1:0-13057 GCA_964451215.1 uncultured Acidobacteriota bacterium | reverse complement strand
CCGCACCTCGCAGGTGCGGCCCTATAAGCGCAGGCTTCCAGCCTGCAGATCCTCGAGGGCCCGCCCATGCAGGCAATCTCACAGCGCGGGATGCGCTCCCAGGAACTGCAGAAAGTTATTGACGGATCGGGGCTTCGGGAAGGGTGCCCCGACGGCGTGTTAGAATAGCGCGATGGCCCAAATTCAGCGTAGGAAATCGGTGGCGGTGGATGTGGGTGGGGTCGGCGTGGGCGGCGCCCACCCCGTCGTCGTGCAGTCCATGACTAACACCGACACCGCTGACCTGGCTGCCACCATCCGGCAGGTAGCGGCGCTGGCCCGGGCGGGCTCGGAACTGGTCCGCGTAACCGTCAACACCGAAGCGGCTGCGGCGGCAGTTCCCGCTCTTGCCGACGCTCTGGAAGCGCAGGGCCTGCGGGTCCCCATCATCGGTGACTTCCATTACAACGGCCACCTGCTGCTGACCCGCTACCCGGAGTGCGCACGCCGGCTGGCCAAGTACCGCATCAACCCCGGCAACGTCAACATCGGCAAGAAGCACGACAACAACTTCCGCACCATGATCCGGGTGGCGGTGGACAACGGCAAGCCGGTGCGGATTGGGGCCAACTGGGGTTCACTCGACCAGGCGCTGCTGACCCGGCTGATGGACGAGAATGCCCGCCGGCCGCAGCCGCTCAGCGCTGAGGAGGTGAGGCGGGAAGCGCTGGTGGCCAGCGCGTTGGAGTCGGCGCGCCTAGCCGAAGAGTACGGGCTGCCCCACCATGCCATCATCCTCAGCGCCAAGGTTTCCAGCGCCCAGGACCTGATTGACGTGTATCGGTCGCTGGCAGCCCGCTGCGACTACCCTCTCCACCTGGGCCTGACCGAGGCGGGCATGGGCGTCAGGGGAATCGTGGCCAGCACCGCCGCCCTAGCGGTGCTGCTGGAGGAAGGCATCGGCGATACCATCCGCGTCTCGCTCACCCCGGCGCCCGGTGGCGACCGCGCCGAGGAGGTGCTGGTCGCCCAGCAGATCCTGCAGTCGCTCGATATCCGCAGCTTCACGCCGCAGGTGAGCGCCTGCCCAGGCTGCGGCCGCACCACCAGAACCTTCTTTCAGGAGATGACCGAGCAGGTCCAGGGCTACATCCGCCAGCAGATGCCGGTGTGGAAGGAGCGCTATCCGGGCGTCGAGGAACTGCGCGTGGCGGTGATGGGCTGCGTGGTGAACGGGCCGGGCGAATCTAAGCACGCGCACATCGGCATCTCCCTGCCAGGCACCTTCGAAGAGCCCAAGGCTCCGGTGTACGCCGGCGGGCGCCTCCTGCTGACGCTGAAAGGTCCCACCATCGTTTCCGACTTCATCCGCATCCTCGACGACTACGTCGCCAGCCACTACGGCGCTCCCGAACAGGTCACCAGCCGCAGCTAAAGCCACAGAGGCGCAGAGTTGCTGGTCGCCACCGCTTCTGCGCTTCCGCCCCAACTCGCACACCAAGAGCTGCGGACCCGTTGCCCATTGGCGGCGGAGACAAGGCCCGGGCGCTGAGCCGGCTCTGCCCTTAGCGAACGGCGATGGTGACCGTGTTGCTGCCGCGGCCCCCGATTCGGATCTGTGCATTACTTCCGGATGGGCGACAGGGTTCTGGCCAAGACAAACTCCACCCCGAAGACGGGCACCTGGAAAACGTCGCAGCCAATCACAACGAATCTCTGCACCCCAGGATGGTCCCTGCCCATCCGCGCCAAGTCCAGGCCATTGCGCGAGACTGGGATGGCTCTGACCTCTCTGCGAAAGTCAAGCGGCTGTTCCTGCAGGCTCTCCTTTGACGCCCAGTTCCCGAATACCTGTTGGCTCGTAGCGAGAAACCTCGCAATGCACTGGCGCAGATCCATCACATCCAGCACTGGAGAGTTTCCCGTGTAGACGATCTGTACCAGGTTGGCGTCATCATAAGCGTCCCCGATCGGAGGGACGCCCCTGTAAACCCTAAGCGAGTTGGCTTTCGTCGCGGCCGGCAGGGCTGCCTGCCCCCAATGGCGTACCTCCCTGCGAACCAGTGGAGGGACCGCGGTGAGGGCATTCCTCCAGAGCCGCTCCCGCTCCCAGGTACCCGGCATGGATCCGGTTGCCCGAACCAGCCCCAACGCGTTGGCGGTGCCGTCCAAGTCACTGCCTGTGGCGGCGCTGTAAAGGCTGAACCCGCCCTCCGCCGGGCGGAAGAAGTGGCAGTAGCGCAAGGTCAGATAGGTCACCATTGCCCTGCGGGCCTGTTCTCTTTCGGACTGGGACAGATGGCCCCATAGGCGGGTGATCATCCGGGCGCCCTGCGCCTGGGCTAGGCTCCAGTCGTGCTGCCTCGATGCGTCGTTGGGCAGGGGCCGGTCCAGCAACCTCAGCAGGTTGCGGGCCAGCGCTCCAGCGTAACGGAGCGGATACTTCTGGCTCTGGTTCTCACCCCGCTCATCCAGCACCAGCTTAAGGACGTGGTAGGTGGAATTCGCGTCCATGTTCTGTCGCCAGTTGCCGGGGCGGCCAACACGGTAGCCCCAGAAGCCTGTGGCCGGATCCTGCGTCTGGAAGAACCATTGGCGGAGGGTGTCCTTCCACTCGTCGGAAAACTGGTAGAGTCCCAGACGTTCCAGCCCAGCGAACGACGCCAGCTCGGAAACCCCCGGGCCGTAAGGTCCCGGGCCGGCCCCGATACTTGCCCAGGGCTCCTTCATGTAGAGCAGCGAGTCCAGGTACGCCCGAAGCCGCTCCGGTTCTCGAATTTGATCCGGGAAGCAGACGGGGTACTTGAGCTTCAAGGGCTGGCCTGTTTGCCGGGCCAGCTTGTGAAGGGCCTCGGCAACGTTCTCGGTAGGAGCAAAGTAGGTGAAGAACGGGTAGCGGGAATCCATGAATGCGCCTGTGGTGGGATCCTGCCGTTCCAGCAGGAAGCTCATCTGCTGTTCGGGGGAAGCCCCATCGGGCATCCTGGCCAGCCCCTGGGTGGTCTCCATCTCGTTGCGGATGCGCCGGAGCGTGATGTAGGCCTTTGCGTAGCTGCCTTCGTTGAGATAGTACTGGACAGCCACCATCTTAAACTCGAACTCGCCCATGTAGTAGCCTTGCGCTTTCAGTTCCGCATTCCGCTTGAACAGGTGAGGAATAGCCTTGATGGTCGAGCGGACAGAAAGGCCCACTGCCAGTCCAGTGATTAACACGACCGCAGTCACAACGGCCGCGATCCAGCACAGCGTGCTATGCCTCGTCTGTTTGGGCATGTTCGCCTTGAATGAGGCTCCCGCGATCCTCCAGCTTCGCCCGTGATGGGTGCTCTACATTCGATGTACGATGCTCCTAGCCGGTGAGTTCCATCCCAGGCTCTTGGGGCGCCGCAGGAGGTGGGCACCCGCCACGCGCGAGAAACGTTGTGGGCCCCGGGCGAACTCAATCCGCGACCGCGCTGTGAGCACGGTTCAGCGAGGATGCCTGGGCCACCTCATCCCGCGGAGCGAGCGCCACCTCAGACATATTCATAAAGGGTGGGCAGATTGGTAATAAGGTGAGAGCCAGCGTCGTCGGCGTCAGCCTGGTGTACCGGGGGACAAAGGCCTACACGTCGGTGCCCTCCACATCATCCTTCAGTTGCTCCCAGGTGGGCCATAAGTTGAGCCGCTCTGCAGGGCTGGTGCAGCGCTGGAAGCGGTCACTCGACTCCCGAGCGACTGGGTGATACTCTGGCCGCCCAGGCTGGGACCTGTTCTTGCGGCGGTGGCGCGTGCACACTGCGTCTCGCGCTCCATTGCCACTCGTCACCCGTCCGCCTCTGGTCACTCCGGCCGTCTGGCGTCGGCACGGCGGCAAGAAACTGAACGACGATAGACTGCATGGCCCAAGCGGAGAAGGCGGGAGATGGCCACCCTGAGTGAAAAGCTGAAGGCCTGTGGCGTGGTGGGCGCCGGAGGGGCCGGCTTCCCAACCTTCGTGAAGGCGGCCGCCAGCGTCGAGTACGTCATTGCCAATGGCGCGGAATGCGAGCCGCTGCTCCACAAAGACGCGGAGCTGATGACCCACTTCCCGGCTCAAGTCCTCTCCGGGATGAGGCTCATGATGGAGGCCACCGGGGCGCGCCGCGGCAAGTTCGGTGTCAAGGAAAAGAACGCGGCGGCGGTGCAGGCCATTCAGTCGCACCTGGGCGGGGCGGCGATTGACCTGGTACTTCTCGGCGACTTCTATCCTTCCGGGGATGAATACGAACTGGTCCCGGCTGCCACAGGAAGGCTGGTCCCTCCGGCGGGCATCCCCCTACAGGTGGGTTGCGTGGTCAATAACGTCGAGTCGCTGTATAACGTGCATCTGGCGGACCGCGGCATTCCGGTGACCCAGAAGTTCCTCTCTGTGTGCGGAGCCGTGCGAAAGCCGACGTCGTTCTGGGCGCCCATAGGCACGCCGTTCCGGGACCTGCTGCCGCTGGCGGGAGGCCCAACCACGCAGGATTTTGGGATCCTCGTCAGCGGCATCATGATGGGGACGCTCACTTTCGACCTTGACCAGGCGGTTACCAAGACGACCGCCGGGCTCATTGTGCTCCCCCGGGACCACTACCTGGTGGCCCGGAAAGAGCGGCCGCCGGAAGCCATGCATCGAATCGGCAAGTCGGCCTGCGATCAGTGCAGCTACTGTACCGAACTTTGCCCGCGCTACCTGCTGGGTTACGACGTGATGCCGCACAAGGTGATGCGCAGCCTGGGCTTCTCGACCAGCGGGGCGGACCTGTGGAACCAGTGGGCCGAGCTTTGCTGCGCCTGCGGCCTGTGCACCTTCTACGCCTGTCCGGAAGACCTGTACCCGAAAGAGGCCTGCGACCAAGCCAAGCAAGACATGCGCGCGGCAGGAATCAAGTTTGTCCAGAAGAAGCAGGTGGAGGTGCACCCGATGAAGGAGAGCCGCCGGGTGCCGCTCCACATGTTGCGGAAGCGGCTCAGGATCGAGGAGTACGAACGTGACGCGCCGTTTGCGGCCCTTCAATTGCGGCCGCCCTCGGTAAGCCTGAACCTCTTGCAGCACACCGGCGTCCCCGCCCGGCCGGTGGTTCGCAGCGGGCAGAAGGTGAAGGTCGGAGAGTTGGTGGCCAAGGTGCCAGAGGGTGAGTTGGGCGCGAACATTCACGCCAGTATCGAGGGCAAAGTCAAGACCGTTTCCGAAAGCTTCGTGGAGATCGAGGCGTAGCAGGGTGCTGTAAGAGAGCCGCCGGGACGGCGGCGCAACGCAGGGCCGGAATCCTGCCGGCCACGTTCAAAGGAGCCGGAAGCCACCATGGCACTGAATTCCATTGGCCTGGTTGAACTGACCAGCATCGCCGCCGGATTCGAGGTCTGCGATGCCATGCTGAAGGCGGCAGCGGTCCGGCTGCTGCTGTCGCGAAGCATCTGTTCGGGAAAGTATATGGTCCTGGTGTGCGGGGACGTGGGGGCCGTGGCCGCCAGCGTGGAGACCGGGGCCCGCGTCGGCAGGCATTCCCTGGTGGACAGCTTCGTCATTCCCAACCTGCACGAGTCGGTCGCTCCAGCCATTGCCGGCGTCCACAAGGTGGAGGTGTTGGAGGCGCTGGGGATCATTGAATCCTTCTCAGTGGCTTCACTGATTGAAGCGGCCGACGCCGCGGTGAAAACCGCGGCCGTCAAGCTGATAGAAATCCGCCTGGCCATGGCCCTGGGAGGGAAGGCGTTCGTGACCATGACCGGCAGCGTGGCCGACGTCAGAAGCGCTGTCGAAGCGGGCGCCTCGGTGGCGGCCGCCAAGGGCCTGCTGACCAACAAAGTGGTCATCCCGCAACCCCGCCCGGAACTCCTGCGGGAGATGATTTGACCGCCGGCGCTGTCCCTGAGGAAACCTCACCCCCCGCGGCGATCTCTCCCAAGCCGGAGCCAGGCTGGAGCCCGGCACAGTTGCCATCAGGCGAGCGGGCGGAGAGCGCCGGCGGCAGTGGCCGGACGCTGGGGCGGAGGCGGCGCAAAGTGCTCCGGCAGGTCGCCGTTGTCCGCGCGAAAATACTGCCGGTAATGAGGGCGCACCGAGGCGATCAGCTCCTTGCGCGTCTTCGTTTTCAGCGGCTTGCCGATGTAAATCTTGCCCATCCGTTCCAGCGTTTTTTCCTGGATGGCGCCGGAAAACATCCAGATGGGCCAGGTGAAATTCGGCCCGTTGACGCGGCGGAGCTTGTACAGCCACATGAAGATGGAACCGAGCCGCCAAGCCGCCGGACCCCACCAGCTATATAGCATGGGGCGCAGGTCTGTCTTCCAGCACTTCAGGATCAACTGCCACTGCAACGGCGTAAGCTGGCGCGTTTCGGTGACGCCCTGTTGCTTCTCCATGCGGGTATCGTGCAGGGGCGTGAAGATGGAGGGCACCAGAATGGCGAACAGGCCGCGGCGCTCCATCTCGTAGATCAGGTCCAAGGTGGCCATCACGTCCTGGTCGGTCTCCCCGGGGCTGCCCACCATCAGGGTCATCACCGGGAACCAGTTGTTTTGGTTGGCGACCCGCAGGCCTTCCAGCACCACGCTGGGCCAATCCTCGATGGGGAAGGGCACCGCCTTGCTGGGCATGATCTTCTTCGCCATGCGCACCGAGCCCGTTTCCAGCCCGATCAGCGGCGCCAGCGCCTTGTGCTGCGGGTGGGTGCTCAGCCGCGGCAGGTGGATGGGGCTCTTAGGCAGCAGGATTTCCGAAAGCTTCTTGATTAGCAGCGGATCCACGACGAAGGGCGCGATGGTGCAGTGGCTGAGCACGTGTTGCTCGACCCCCGGGGTGTTCACGATCTCCGCATAAAGGTCCAGCAGCGCCTCGCGGTTGGGGAAGAAGAAGGGAGTGCCGGTCTGCACCTGTCCCCAGATGAACAGGTCCTCGGTGGCCAGGGAAATCTGCTTATTCCCGTTGCACACATTGGCCCGCACCGCAGCCATGATTCTGTCTTTGGGAATATCCAACTGCGGGCTCAGGTCAGGCAGGCAGAACCGGCAGCGGCGGCCGCAGCCCGTGGTCATCTCCACCACGCCAAACGTGGTGCGGGCGTCTGGGACCAGGATGCCATCCCGGTCGCGGGGGTGGGTCACCTGGGTTTCGCGGGGCAGTTCCCCACCGCCAACAGCCTTGCGGAACAGGTCCATCGTTTCGGCCGATTCGCTGCGTCCTTCCACCACGCAGTCCACGCCCAGTTCTTCGTAAGTGTTGGTCTGGATGATCTGCCAGCCGCCCGATCCTCCGACAATCACCTTGAAGTTCTGGCGGTACGGGCTGGCCTGGATCTTGCGGAACAGGTCACGGGCGTAGTGGGCATTGATGGGCATCCTGGAGGAGCCGAAGATGGAGGCGTACACGCCGGCCGCGAAGGTCACCCCCAGGGGATTGTGCGTGGAGACGGCCACCACGCGCGTTGCCGGCCCGATGAACTGGTGCAGGTCGTCCGGATAGCAGGCCACCACATCCTGCGCGCTGAACTCGCGCAGCAGCGACTTCTCCAGCAGGCGCGCGCCGGCCGGCATAGAGCGCGCCGTGCCGTCGGCGTTGTACTCCACGGCCCGCCAGTTCGGGTACTTGCTGTTCAGCACGAACTCCATCCACACGGGCATGGAGGCCATTGCCATCTGGATGAAATAGCCGGCGTGGTCAATGGCTTCCGTCAGCGGCGCGGTGATGACGATGAGCTTGCCGCTGCCGTTTCCATCGGAATCCGCCGGGGCCCTCGCGTCGCCGCAAGCGCCATGGTTCAATCCAGACATCGCACCTTTCGCTGATGCAAGATGTACAGGCCCGAGCCAAACAGGTCGGAGAAGCGCCTATTTTGCGCGAAGCTAGAGGAAAGCGCCAGCAGGAAACACGGGATGGCGAAAAGAACTTCCTGGAAGGTCAGCAAGGCAGGCCCAAGGTCTATGTGCATATTGACCATCCCGCTCTTTGTTGAGAGCATCATTTCATCGCTGAACTAAGGTGATGCAATGAGAGCCACAAGCCAGAAGGGGCGGCGCCTGGCCGGCGTCGCGCTCATATTGTGTGTTTTGTGCCTGTTCGAGGTCATGGCTCCCGCCCAGAAAAACCTCGCGGGAGCGGTGCGCATCAAGCTCGCCCTGGAGCGGCTGACCGTCCTGGGCAGCGTCCTGACCATCGGCGCCCATCCAGATGACGAGAACGCCGCGCTGCTGGCCTATCTTGTCCGGGGCCGCAAAGCCCGGGCCGCTTATCTCTCGCTGACGCGCGGCGATGGAGGCCAGAACCTGATCGGTTCCGAGCAGGGCGAGTTGCTGGGATTGGTCCGGACGCAGGAACTGCTGGCCGCGCGGAGGATTGACGGGGCCGAGCAATTCTTTACCCGGGCGATGGATTTTGGCTTCTCCAAGTCCGCGGACGAGACCTTCGCCAAGTGGGGCCATGACGCGATCCTGGCCGACGTGGTCTGGATCATCCGCCGCTTCCGCCCTGACGTGCTTGTGGTCGGGTTCAGTGCCGGGCACGGGCATCACCAGGCGTCCGGAATCCTGGGCCGGGAGGCGGTCCCCGCCGCAGCCGACAAGACGCGCTTCCCCGAACAGTTGCGCTGGGTGGAGCCGTGGCAGGTCAGACGTGTCGTCACGGGCGGCTTCGGCCTGGGCCCCAAGCCGGGGGGCGGCGCTGGAGCCCAGCCAGGGATCCGGCTGGACATCGGCGAGTTCAATCCGCTGCTCGGCTACTCCTACTCGGAGATCGCGGGCATGAGCCGCAGCATGCACCGGACCCAGGGCATGGGCGCGCCGGAACGCCGTGGCCCTGCGAACATGTCCCTCACCGTCGTGGCGGGCGAGCCAGCCACGCGGGACCCCTTCGACGGAATCGTCACTACGTGGAATCGTCTTCCGGGCGGGGCGGAGGTGGGAAAGATCCTCGGGGAGGCCGCCAGCACGTTCGTGCCCGAGCAGCCCGAGAAGGTAATCCCGCTGCTGCTCAAGGCGCGGCCGCTGGTCGCCGCGATCAAGGACCCCTGGGCTACCTTGAAGCTTCAGGAACTCAACGAGGCCATCGGCCTGTGCGCCGGGCTTTATCTGGATGCCTGGACGGACCGGCACGCCGTGGTCCCGGGGGAGGCGCTTCAGGTCAACTTCGAGGCCACCAACCGCTCCAGGTTTCCGCTGGCCCTCAAGGGCATGAAGCTGGAGGGGATGGCCGGGGCAGCAGCGCAGGAGTTCGCGCCGGTCACGCTGGCCTACAACCAACCCGAGCGGCGTTCCCTGAAAATTACGATCCCGCAGGACCAACCCTACTCGCAGCCGTACTGGCTCCAGAAGCCAAACACTGGCTTCACCTACGTTATTGCTGATCAACAACTGGTTGGGTTGCCAGAGCCTCCCCCCGTCTTGCGCGCACGGATCAGCATCCAGGCTGGCGCGGAGGAGATCGAGTTCGTCCGCCCGGTAGTTCGCCGCTACGTGGACCGGGTGGCGGGAGAAACAACCCGGCCGCTGGTGGTGGTTGCGCCGGTCGCGGTCAGCATCTCCGAACCGGTCGTGATGTTCCCGGACACGAACCCGAAGACAGTCGAGGTACTGCTGCGCAGCAACGCGGCCGGTGTGTCCGGCGACCTGAATCTGGAGGCGCCAAAGGGGTGGCGCGTTCAGCCCCCTGCGTCGCGGTTCCGGATTGCGGCCGCGGGTGAGGAGACGACTCTGTCGTTCACGCTCACTCCGCCTGCCGGACCCACGCGCGGCCAGTTGCGGGCCGTCGCCAAGGTGGAGGGGCGGGAGATCTCTTCCGGCATGCTGGTGATCGAGTACCCGGACAATGCGCCACAGACGGTCTTCCCGCCCTCCACCGCGGTGCTGGTGCGCGCCGATGTCCGCACGCTCGCCAGGAAGGTGGGGTACGTGATGGGCGCCGGAGACGAGGTGCCGCGCGCTCTGAGGCAGTTGGGCTGCGAGGTCACGCTGCTGGGAGCACAGGACCTGGCACGCGGAGACCTCAACCGCTTTGACGCCATCGTCACGGGCGTCCGGGCCTACAACGTTCGGGCGGCCCTGGTCGCAAACCAGCAGCGCCTGATGGATTACGTCGAGCAAGGCGGCACGCTGGTGGTGCAGTACGTTACCGCGAACCCACGCTCGCCAGCGGCTCTGCAAATCGGGCCCTACCCGCTTCAAGTGGGACGCTCGCGGGTGACGGTGGAAGAGGCGCCGGTTACCTTCCCGAACGCTAAGCACGTATTGCTCAACACGCCAAACAAGATCAGCGAAGAGGATTTCCGAGGCTGGGTTCAGGAGCGAGGTTTGAATTTCCCATCGCAGTGGGACCAGCGATACGAGCCGGTGTTCGAATCGCATGATCCGGGTGAGGAGCCGTTGCCGGGAGGGAATCTGTACGTTCGTTACGGCAAAGGCGCGTACGTGTTCACCGCCTATG
This sequence comes from uncultured Acidobacteriota bacterium, assembly GCA_964451215.1. Lineage (GTDB taxonomy): Bacteria > Acidobacteriota > Terriglobia > JAJPHL01 > JAPKYU01 > CAYVGN01. The sequence continues at coordinate 2,658 of CAYVGN010000041.1, read as the reverse complement.
CATGGTTCCGGCAGTTGCCGGCGGGCGTGCCGGGGGCTTTCCGTATCTTCGCGAATTTCTTGAGCGTCGGCCGGGCCGCACAATGACCGGACCCGCCACCGGACCGGAGCGCACGTAGGGGCGACCTTTAGGTCGCCCGCATGGCGGTCGTACCCAATTGATGCAGAGGTCAACAGGGCCTCCAACCGGGCCTAAGCAGGGTGAGCTTGTCGGTGGTGCACCTATCTTCGCAAACCCTGTAAAATCCTCTGTCATTGTGCCGCGTGAGGCGCTCGAGAGCCGTGATGCACTCACGCCGCGCTATTCGCTTGTGGGGGGAGAAATGGCGATTCGCCTCTGCTGGGTTTTCGGCGCCTGGCTCTTGCTCATCTCCTGCGGATTGGCCCAACCGGCGGAACTGTCGGGCCTCCGCCGGGCTTTCGAGCGACCGCCTGACGAAGCCCGCATCCTGATGCGGTGGTGGTGGTTCGGCCCGGCGGTTACGAAGGCGGAACTGGAGCGCGAGATGCGGCTGATGAAGGAGGGCGGCATCGGCGGCTTCGAGGTGCAACCAGTCTATCCGCTGGCTCTCAGTGACGAGGCGGCCGGAATCCGCAATCTTCCTTATCTTTCCGAGGCGTTCCTGGAGGCGCTGCGCTTCGCCTCGGAGAAGGCGCGCGAGCTGGGCCTGCGCGTGGACCTCACCCTGGGCAGCGGCTGGCCTTTCGGGGGGCCGCACATTCCCGTGGCGCAGGCCGCCGGCAGGCTGCGCTGGGAGCGCGTGCGCAGCGAGGGCACGCGCCGCGTCCCGGTCCCTTACCTGACAGCGGGAGAAAAGCTCCTGGCCGTCTTTGCCGCGCCTGCGCGCGGCCAAGGCCCAGCGGCTGCGGACCTGCGGGAACTCCCTCCGGAGGTCAAGGACGGGGTCTTCTGGCTCCCGCCGGATCTCGACGGAGCGCAAGAAGTCTGGTTCTTCTTCTCAAGCCGGACGGGCCAGATGGTGAAGCGCGCGGCCGTGGGCGCTGAGGGTTTCGTGCTCGACCATTACGACCGCGCGGCGCTGGAAAACCACCTGAGGAACGTGGGCGACCGCCTGCTGCAGGCCCTCGCACCGCATCCTCCCTACGCCGTCTTCTGCGACAGCCTGGAAGTGTACGGCTCCGACTGGGCGGGTGATTTTCTGGAGGAGTTTCGCAAGAGGCGCGGCTACGACCTCAGGCCCCGCCTGCCGCTGCTGGTGGCCGGAGCCGGGCCAGAAGCGAGCGCCATCCGGCACGACTGGGGCAAGACGCTGACGGAGTTGCTCAGCGAGCGCTTCGTCGCGCCCCTGCGGGAGTGGTCGCGGCGGAACGGGACGCGGTTGCGGGCGCAGGCTTATGGCATCCCTCCCGCCGCGCTTTCCACTAACGCGCTGGCCGATCTGCCCGAGGGCGAAGGGGTGGGGTGGAAGAGCCTGTCGGCCACGCGCTGGGCCTCCTCGGCCGGCCACCTGTACGGGCGGCCGGTGATCTCCTCGGAGACCTGGACTTGGCTCCACTCGCCAGCCTTTCGCGCCACTCCCCTGGACATCAAGGCCGAGGCTGACCTGCACTTCCTCCAGGGCATCAACCAGTTGATCGGCCACGGCTGGCCGTACACCGCCGCGGGCGTGGAGTATCCCGGCTGGCGGTTCTATGCCGCCGGGGTGTTCAACGAGAAAAACCCGTGGTGGGTGGTGATGCCGGACATTGCGCTCTACCTACAGCGGCTCAGCTTCCTGCTGCGGCAGGGAAGGCCCGCCAGCGACGTGGCGCTGTACTTGCCCGTGAGCGACGCCTGGTCGCGCTTCTCCCCGGGCCGCGCCGACCTGTTCCGTGCGCTGGGCGAGGGGCTGGGGCAGCACGTGGTGGCGCACATCCTGGAAGCGGGATACAGCCTCGATTTCTTTGATGACGCCGCCCTGGAGCAGGTGGGGCGGGTGGAGAAGGACACGCTGCTACTGGGGGGTAATCCGTACCGGATGGTTGTGCTGCCGGGCGTGGAGACCATCCCGCTCGACACGCTTCGCAAGCTGGAGCAATTCGCGCGGGGTGGGGGAATCCTGCTGGCCACGCGCCGGCGGCCCGCCGCCGCGCCGGGTTTCATGGCCACGGAAGCAGAACAGCGCGAGGTCCGCGAAATTTCCCGCCGGCTGTTCGATGCTCCGTCCGCTCCCGCGCACTTCGTGCCGGACGAAGACCGCGGACTAGGCAGCAGGCTTGCCGCCCTGCTCCAACCGGATGTGTCGCTGGAGCCGGCTGCGCCCGAGGTCGGGTTCATTCATCGCCGCGGGGATTCTGCCGAAATCTACTTCCTGGCCAACACCGGCAACCTGCGCCGGAGCCTGAAAGCCACGTTCCGCGTGGAAGGGATGGAGGCGGAGTGGTGGGAGCCGCTGACGGGGCGGGCGCTGCCCGCCGCAATCCTCAGTCGCCAGCCGGGCGCCACCACGGTTGCCCTCGACCTCGAAGCTTATGGCTCGCGGGTCCTGGTCTTCTTCCGACAGCCGCCGACGCCGCTGGCTGACCGTCCTCCGGCCGCGGCGCGGCCCGCCCTCGATCTCAGCTCCGGCTGGAGAGTCACCTTCGGCGAGAAGGGCGCGCCCCTGGTGATGGAGAAGCTCCGCTCGTGGACCGACGACGCGGAAACGCGCTTCTACTC
>CAYVGN010000040.1:0-13123 GCA_964451215.1 uncultured Acidobacteriota bacterium | reverse complement strand
GGCCCGGTAGCAGCCAGCGTCCCGGCCGCCCGTGCGCAGATCCGCCGGGGCGCTGGCTGCTACCGGGCCGCTTCTTCTACCGTCTTCTTGGGAGCCTTGTTGTCCACCTTGACCCGCGCGTTGTTACGGATGGTGCGCAGCACCTTGTAGCTGCCGGTTATGATCTCGTCGCCCTCTTTGAGGCCGCTGAGCACCTCGATGTCGGTGGTGCCAGTGATGCCGGTCTCCACCGGCACGAAGGCGGCCTTCTTGTCGCGCACTGCGAACACGCCCTGGATCTCCTTCTTGCCCTCTTTCTCTTTCTGCCGGGCTTCCGGACCGGCGGCCAACGCCGCGCCGGAAGAACCTTTCTGAGACTCCTTCGGCTTCTGAGACTCCTTCAACTCCGACTCCTGCCGGATGGTCAGCGCCTGGATGGGGACCGTCAGGACGTTCTGCTTCTTGGCCGTCTGGATCTTGGCCGTGGTGGAGAGGCCGGGACGCAGGTTGTCGGGCGGATTCTCCAGCGTGATGACCACCTTGAAGTCCTTGGCCTCCTGGCTGGCAACGCTCGACTGGGAGCTGGCGACGCCGGTGGAGCGGATGATGGCGCTGTTGCCGATCTCGGTCACCTTTCCCTTGAAGGTCTTGTTGGGCACGGCATCGATGGTGATCTCGGCGGGCTGGCCCAGCCGGACGTTGACGATGTCGGTCTCATCCACCTTCACCTCGGCGGTGATCACCGACATGTCGGCAATGGTCATCAGGGTGCTCCCGGGCGCGTTCTGGATGCCCATCACCATGGTCTCGCCGACGTGCACCGGGAGGTTGGTGACCACCCCGTCGTAGGCCGCGTGGTAACTGTGCTTGCGCAGGGCGTCGGAGACGCGGTCCACGGTGGCGCGGGCCTGGTAGACGCGGGTGGCGGCGGCCCGCTGCTGGGAGCGGGCTTGGTCGGTCTGGGCGCGGGTCTGCACCACCCGAGCCTCGGCCTGGGCAGCGACCGCCTCGGCCACCTCATAGGCGGCCTTGGCCGTGTCGTACTGTGACTTGCTGATCAACTGGTCGCGGAAGAGGCTCTCGGCGCGCTGGAACTCCAGCCGCGCCTTTTCCAGTTCGGCGCGGGCGCGCATCTGGTCCGCCTGCGCGGTGCGCAGCGCCGCCTCCGCCGACTTGGCCGCCGCCTCCAGGGCGGCCGCGTCGCCCTCGGCCGCCTTCAGCGCCGCCTGCGCACCTTCCAGGTCCGCGCTCTGCTGGATGGCTTCCAGGCGGGCCAGCAACTGGCCCTTCTTCACCCGGTCGCCTTCCTTCACCAGAATCTCAACAATCTTGCCGTATCCCTCGGCGCCAACGTTGGTGTAGTTCAGGGGCTTTATTTCGCCCGAGGCGGTCACCAGCGAGATCAGTTCCTCTTGCCGCCCAACCTTGCCGGTCTGCACCGTTACCAGACCCCCGCGGCTCATCTTGACGCTAACGCCAACGACAATCCCCACGACCAGGACACCGCCGGCGATCAGCAGCGTTTTCTTCCACTTCTTCATCAGAAGACGCTCCTACTTCGGCAACCAGACGGTAATACGGAGCCGCCGGGCAAAAGTTTCAAGAAAGCGTGCCTTCCCTACCATAAAGACGCCCAGCTCGGGAAAATGTTCCGGCAAAATCCCCGGCAGAAGCGGGCTTGCTTGTCTTGCAGACTTGCTCTGTTTCTGCTGCGCTGGACACCAGCTTGGGCACCCGATTGCGCCGCCGCCCTGCCATCCGGCATGGGGCGAGTTCAGCCGCGACAGGGAGCCCACCCTGTCCCCGTTCTGCGCAGAACAGCCGAGCTGCCTGCTACCTGGCCACACCTGGCTCCCGCTTCAATTCTAGCCCGAAGCGGGCGCCGGGCGCCGCCTTTTTTTGAAACCCGGCTTTGAGGTTATGCGTATCTGCTTCCAGCAGCGGGAGTTGTTGTGGTGGTTGTGGCGGTGGATTAGCTTGACGCAGATGCGGCAGGCCCCATAGAATAGGGGCGCGGTTGTGTGTGTGCCTTCTAGCCCTGGGAGGGTGTTATGAAGGTTAGGTGGTGGTGTTCGGCTTTGCTCGCCCTCTTCCTGGTGCTTTCCTTCGGCCTTCCTCTTGCCGCAAAAGACAAGGACAAACCCAAAGACAAGCAGGAGCCGGCGCCCCTCAGCGAGAAGGAGAAGGAGCGGCGGCGCCGTGCGCTGGAGAAGGAGCTGAACAGGCCTTTCCAGAAGTGGCTGGACGAGGACGTGGCCTACATCATCACGGACGAAGAGCGGCAGGCCTTCAAGCGGCTGCAGAACGCCGAGGAGCGCGAGCAGTTCATCGAGCAGTTTTGGCTGCGCCGCGACCCCACTCCGGACACCGTCGAGAACGAGTACAAGGAAGAGGTTTACCGCCGGATTGCTTACGCCAACGAGCATTACGCCTCGGGCATCCCGGGCTGGAAGACGGACCGGGGGCGCATCTACATCACCTTCGGCCCCGCCGATGAAGTCGAGTCGCACCCCTCGGGCGGCAGCTACGAGCGGCCGCCGGAGGAGGGTGGCGGCACAACTTCTACCTTTCCATTTGAGAAGTGGCGCTATCGCTATATCGAGGGCGTGGGGCAGGACGTGATCATCGAGTTCGTGGACCCCACGATGACCGGTGAATACCGCATGACCATGGACCCCTCAGAGAAGGACGCCCTGCTGCACGTCCCCAACGCAGGGCTGACCCTGCTGGAGCAGATGGGTCTGGCCAACAAGGCCGACCGCTTCAGCCGCACCGACGGCACCCGGCTGGGAGAGCCCGTCGGAGGCCAGCCGGCGCGCATGAATCAGTTCGAGCGGCTGGAGCAGTTCGCCAAGCTGCAGCGGCCCCCGACGGTGAAGTTCAAGGATCTGGAAGAGGTGGTCACCTCCAAGATCACTTACAACCTGTTCCCCTTCCAGATCCGCACCGACTTCCTGAAGATCACCTCCGATACGGTTCTGGCCGCACTCACCGTGCAGGTGAACGTAAAGGACATGAGCTTCCAGAACAAGGACGACATCCAGCACGGGCTGGTAAACATCTTCGGCCGGGTCAGCACGCTGACGGGCCGCATCGTGCACCTGTTCGAGGATGTGGTCCAGGTGGACGTGCCGGCGGATACCTTCCAGCAGTACCTGAACCAGTCCCGCGTCTACTGGCAGGGCGTGCCCTTGCGTCCCGGCATGTACCGGCTGAACCTGGTGCTGAAGGACATCAACAGCGGCAACATGGGCACCCACGTAATGGCCTTGCGCGTGCCGCGCTACGACGAGGAGACCCTGGCCGCTTCCTCCCTCATCCTGGCCGACCAGATCGAGAAGGTCTCCACCAAGCAGATCGGCAAGGGCCAGTTCGTGATCGGTTCGACCAAGGTGCGGCCGAGCGTGGCCGAAAGGTTCAACCGCAACCAGCAGCTCGGCATCTACCTGCAGGTTTACAACCTGGCCACCGACGAGAAGAACCACAGGCCGGACGCCCTGGTCGAGTACGCCTTGTTGAAGGACAACCGGGCGGTGTTCCAGTACCAGGAGAAGAGTGAACAGATCCAGGGCGCCTCGCAGCAGATGACTCTGGAGAAGGTGTTGCCGTTGCAGGCCCTGGATCCGGGCAAGTACACATTGCAGGTGAAGGTGACGGATCAGATTGCCAGACAGACGATCACGCCCACCGCCACCTTTACGGTACAATAGGCCGAGGGCGGGTTTCTTGTCCGGCCCCGGCGACCTGGGGTTGGCCCCACGCTGCGCTATGCGACGCTTGCTACACCCTGCGCTGGTTCTGATGCTGACCCTGGCGGCGGCGCTGCCGGGGCAAGCGGCTGCACGGCCGGCCGCCAAGTTCGGGGGAATGGGCGGCGTGGTCACCGATATGAACGGCGCGCCCCAGTTGGGGGCGGCCGTGGCGCTGATGGCCCCCGACGGCCGCGTGCTGCGCCGCGCCTATACTGACGAGCAGGGGGCCTTCCTGCTGGAGCGCCTGCTGCCGGGGATTTACTCGCTGCGAGTTTCGCTGGCCACCTTCCTGCCCGTTGTTAAAGAGAACATCCTGATCGAGCCCGGCGTTGATTCTTTCCTGACCATCAACCTGGCGTCGCTGTTCACGGCCTTGGACCTGTTGCGAGGGCGCGGGCCGCTGGCCGAGAGCGATGAGGACTGGACCTGGGTTCTGCGCAGTTCCGCGGCACTCCGGCCCATCCTCCGCTACACCGCCCGGGAGGAGAAGGCGGCATCGAACGGCTCGGGCCGCGGCGATCGCCCGGGCGTCTTCCAGTTCAGCGGCGGGGGCGGCGGGCGTTCCACTGGCGCCGGCAGCGAGGCCGACTTCAACACCTCCTTCGCCATCGCCAACCAGCTCTTCCACAACACCCGGGTGCTGTTCAGCGGCAATGTCGGCTATGAGCGCCGTACCCCGGCCACTGCCTTCCGCGTGGTGATGCGCCGGGAACTGCCCGGCAATTCCCCCGAGGTTTCCGTCACCCTGCGGCAGATCTTCCTGCCCGGGGCGTTCTGGGGGCGTGGGCCGGGCCGCGAGGAGAACATGCAGAGCCTGACGGTGGCCGCCGGCGACCGCGTGAAGATCGCCGACGCCGTCCAGCTCGAGTATGGGTTCCTCTACGACTCCATCAGTTACCTGGAACGGCTCGACAGCTTCAGCCCTTACGGGCGCCTGATTTACGAAGCCGGCCCATCCTCGTTGCAGCTCTATTACACCGAGGGGGCGCCGCGGATGCGCCTGCCCGGGAGCGACCCGCTCCGCACCGTTGCTGCGGACCTGGCGGTTTTTCCGCGGCTCACCATGCGCGACGGCAACCCCGCTGTCCAGCGCGGCCGCCACATCGAGGCCTCCCTCCAGCGGAGGTTCCAGAGCGGCACGAGCGCGCAGGCCGGTTACTACCGCGACGACATCAGCAATCTGGCGCTCAGTTCGCTGACGCCCGATGACCCGCCCTCCGGCGATTTCTTCCCCGACGTCTTCAGCTCCCATTACTCGTTCAATACCGGCGACTATCGCACCAGTGGCTTTCGCGCTGCCGTGCGCCAGGAGTTCTCCGAGCGCCTGCAGGCCACCTTCGCTTACAGCTACGGCGGCGTGCTGGCGCCTCTCCGGCAGGTGCTGTTCACCCACGAGCCGAACGAGGTGCGCAGCGTCATCAGGATGCAGCGGCGGCACGCCCTGACTGCCAAGCTGGGCGCTGACGTGCCTGTGACCCGGACACGCGTCTACGCTGCCTACAAGTGGGTGCTCGGTTCCGCCATCACTGCCGGCGACATCTACGACGAGAGCCTGGGACAGGCCGAGCCCAACCTGAACATCGTCGTGCGCCAGCCGCTGCCTTCTTTCGTGGTCCTGCCCGGCCGCCTGGAAGCGATGGCCGACTTCCGCAACCTGCTCGCCCAGGGTTATGTGCCCATCGTCACCGCCGACGGCAAGCGGCTTCTGCTGGTTCAGAACGTGCGCAGCTTCCGCGGCGGCTTCAGCTTCAATTTCTAGCCGCACAGGCACAGAGGTTGGAAGGCATCCCAAGTCGAGAGGGTGTTTGTGTGCCCGTGCCGATGTGACTGGCATTACGGGATTTGGAAGGCCTTATACGTTTTTCAGTATTTCCCAGGGCGGCGGACTATGATATAAGGGAAGTGCTTTTATTTCAGTGCGCTGCCAGGACGATTAGCGCTCGGGATTGGTAGGTCACGTGCTTGGCGCTTACCCGAAGAGGATTTCTGCCTCGGACAGAAGCGGGAGCCGGGAAGCAGAAGGCGAAAGGGCAAGGGGTTTGGGGGGCTGTGCCGAGCAGGAGGGCCGGGACAGCCGGGTGCGACTCCAGATGAGACGCGAGTTCAGGCCGAGATTCAGTTCCGTAGTCCTGGGACTGCTTACGATTGGCCTGGGCGTGCTGGCCTGGATCAACTTCGACCAGCAGCGGAAATACCAACCGCCTCACGACGGGGTGACCTGGCAGGATACGGCAGGTGGGGTGGTGGCGGTAGGGGTGGAACCCAGCGGCCCGGCGGCCCGCGCCGGCATCCGAGAAGGCGACCGGCTGGTAAGCATCAACGGAACCAGCATCCCTCTCTCCACCCGTGTCGCGCGACTGCTTTACCAGGTGGGCAACTGGGGGATGGCCGAGTACACGCTGCTGCGTGGCGCAACCCGCCTGACCGCGCAGGTGATCCCCGAGCCGCACGACAGCCGCTCCTCGATCCGGACCTACCTGCAGATCGTGGCCCTGCTCTACCTGGCTATCGGGCTGTTTGTGGCGCTGCGGCGCACTGAGGCGGCCCGCGCGCTGTTGTTCTACCTGTTCTGCCTCACCTCCTTTGTCCTGTACTTTTACCGCTACACCGGGAAGCTGAACAACTTCGACTGGACCATCTACTGGTTCAATGTGGTGGCCACCCTGCTGCAGCCGGCGCTGTTCCTGCACTTCGCCCTGGTCTTCCCCGAGGCCAAGAGCTGGCTGAAGGGCCGGCGCTATGCGCTGTCGCTGGTGTACGCCCCGGCGGCGCTGCTGCTGGTCGCCTACCTGGGAGTGGCCTCCCACGCGCTGGCTTTCCGGGCGCCGATCACGGTGGTCAACTGGTGGCTGGACCGCATCGCTTACCTGCACCTAGCGTTGCTGTTCCTGGCCGGCACCGCGGTGCTGCACCACACTTACCGGTCGGCCGACACGCCACTCGTCCGGCAGCAGATGAAGTGGATCACGCGAGGGGTGGCGCTGGGCGTGGCGCCCTTCACCGCCCTTTACGTGGTCCCGTTCCTGTGTGGGTGGTTACCGAGCAGGTGGATGGACGCCTCGGTGCTGTCGCTGCTGTTCATCCCGCTGACCTTCGCCTACGCCTTGGCACGTTACCGGCTAATGGACGTGGACATCCTGTTCCGGCGGGGGGTCGCTTACACGCTGGCCACCGTGGTGCTGGTCGCCGCCTACTTCGCCCTCGTCGGCCTGATCGGCTACTCCTTCACCGCCAACCTGCCAGCCACCGGCAAGACCGGGTTCTTGATCGCCGTGGTGGCCAGCGCCTTCCTGTTCCAGCCGCTTCGCGCGCGCATCCAGGAGCGGCTGGACCGACACTTCTACGGTGAGGGGTATGACTACCGCCGGACGCTGGTGGAATTCGCCCGCGAACTGAGCACCGAAACCGACCCGGAGCGCATGCTGGTTGCGGTCACCGACCGCCTCTCCCGCACCTTGACTGTGGATAAGATCGCCATCTTTGTACCCGATGGTGCGGGCGGAGTCCAATTGGCGCGCTCGGTCGGGGTGGCGGCCGGCCAGGACCTCGATCTGAGCTTCCTCGACCCGGCCCGGCCGGAGTTCGCGCGCGGGTACCTGTTCTTCGACAACACCCGCCACGCGCCCGGCGAGTCGGAATCCGCCCGCCGGACCATCGCTGCCCTGAACCTGCACTACTACCTGGCCTGCCGGGCTCAGGCGCGCATCGTGGCCCTGCTCGGGCTGGGCAAGACCGCCAAGAACGATTTCCTCTCCAGCGAGGACGTGGCCCTGGTCGAGACGCTGTCCGGCTACCTGGGCACGGCGCTGGAGAACGCACAACTCTACCAGAGGCTGATGCGGCAGGCGGCCGAGTACGAGCGCCTGAAGGACTTCAACGAGAACATCGTCGAGTCCGTCAACATGGGCATCCTGGTGCTGGACCTGGAGGACCGCGTCGAGAGCTGGAACACACAGGTGGAGCTGATGTTCGGGGTTTCGCGCGACCAGGCCTGGGGGCGGCCGCTGGACCAGGTCTTCCCGCCGGACCTGGTCTGCGACCTGATGCGCTTCCGCGGCGACGAAGGCATCCACAACCTTTACAAGCAGCGTGTGCGCGCGGGGTCGGGCGAGGAGCGCGTGTTGAACGTCGCCGTTGCGCCGCTGGTGAGCAAGAACTTCGAGTTGATCGGGCGGCTGGTCATCTTCGACGACATCACCGAGCGGGTGGACCTGGAAGAGCAACTGGCGCAAGCCGAGAAGATGAGCTCGGTGGGTCTGCTGGCCGCCGGTGTAGCCCACGAGGTGAACACGCCGCTGGCCGTCATCTCCACCTACGCCCAGATGCTGGCCAAGCAACTGCCGCCGGACGACCGCCTTGCCCGGCTGCTGGACAAGATCATCCAGTCCACCTTCCGCGCCTCAGAGATCGTCAACAACCTGCTGAACTTCTCACGGACCGGCAGCGCAGAGATGGGTCCGCTGGATCTCAACCGGGTCATAGCCGACACGCTGGCGTTGCTGGAGCACCCGCTGCGCACCAGCCGGGTGGCGGTGGAGGCGTCCCTCTCCGAGGAAGCCCCCTTTATCCACGGGAACGCGGGCAAGCTCCAGCAGGTGTTCCTGAACCTGTTCCTTAACGCCCGCGATGCCATGCCGCAGGGCGGGCGCCTGCACGTTTCGACCGAGGTCCAGGAGACCGCAGTGCGGGTCGCCGTGTCCGACACCGGCGAGGGAATCTCCCACGAGAACATCCAGCGCATCTACGACCCCTTCTTCACCACCAAGCCGGTCCGGGGCGGCGATGGGGGCGCGTTGCGCTCCGGCACCGGCCTGGGGCTCTCAGTTACCTACGGAATCATCCAGGAGCATACCGGGAACATCCGCGTGGAAAGCGTCCCGGGGCGCGGGGCGACCTTCCTGCTGGAGTTTCCCCGGCTGCGAAAGGCGGTCATGATTTGATGTCTCAGGGAAGGGTCCTGATTGTTGACGACGAGGCCGAAGTCCGCGAGAGCCTGGTGACTCTGCTGGAGGTGGAGGGCTTCGAGGCCGAAGCCGCCGGGAGCGCCGAGGCCGGCCTGGACCGGATCGAGAACCGCATCTTTGACTTGGTGCTGCTGGACGTGGCGCTGCCGGACCGGCCGGGCCTGGAGGTGCTGGAGCAAATCCAGGCGCGCGACCCCAACCTGCCCGTGGTCATGATCACCGCCTACGCCTCGGTGGAGAACGCGGTGGCGGCCATGCGCGCCGGCGCCCGCGACTACCTCACCAAGCCCTGGGATAACGAGAAACTGGTGGCCGAGATCCGCAACACCGTCAGCGCCCGCCGCCTGGAGGCCGAAAACCTGCAGTTGAAGCGGGCACTCAAGGAACGCTACAGCTTCCCTAACATCGTGGGGAAAAGCGAGCGGATGCTGAAGATTTTCGACCTGATCGAGCAGGTGGCTGCCAGCCGCTCCACGGTCCTGCTGGCCGGGGAGAGCGGCACGGGCAAGGAGTTGATCGCCAAGGCCATCCACCAGGCGTCGCCGCGCGCCGATAAGTCTTTCGTGCCGGTCAACACCGGCAGCATGCCGGTTGACCTGCTGGAGAGCCTGCTGTTCGGGCACGTCAAGGGCGCCTTCACCAGCGCCGTCGCCTCCAAGAAAGGCTTCTTCGAGGTGGCCAACAACGGCACCATCTTCTTTGACGAGATCGGCACCATTGGGCTGGAGACCCAGGCCAAGCTGCTGCGGGTAATCCAGGAGCGCCAGTTCACCCCGCTGGGCTCGACCGAGCAAATCAAGGTGGATGTCCGCATCGTCGCCGCCACCAACGTGGACCTGCGGAAGCTGGTCGCCGAGGGCAGGTTCCGCGAGGACCTGTACTATCGCCTGAACGTCATCTGCCTGCATTTGCCGCCGCTGCGCGAGCGCAAGCAGGACATCCCTCTGCTGGTTGCACACTTCCTCCGCAAGTACTGCGAGGAAAACCGCAAGCCAGCCCGGCAATTCTCGTCGGAGGCAATGCGGTTGCTCCTGGACTACAACTGGCCCGGCAATGTGCGCGAGCTCGAAAACGTGGTCGAGCGCGCCGTGGTGCTGTCGCGCGAACCCATCGTCGGTCCCGACCTGCTGCCCGATTCCCTGCTCGAGCAAGCGGCCAACGGGTCGCGCCTCTTCTCCTTGCTGGAGACCCGGCCGGATGCCTCCCTGTTTGAAATCCTCGACCAGTGCGAGCGCCGCGTCATTGTGGACATGCTGGAGAAGACTAACTGGAGCCAGACCGAGGCTGCCGAGCGCTTCCAGGTGCCGCTTTCCACCCTGAATCAGAAGATCAAGCGCTTGAATATCGAAATCAAGCGCAAGGGGCGCAATTCGGTCTCCCGGGAACGCGATGAGCTTGCTGCGGAGAGGACCCACGCCCGCAATTAGCCCCTCTCCGGCCCCGCAGGTGGCTGAAAAAAAGACCCTGCCGGGGGGCGGAACTTGCTGCACACAGCCAGGAGAAGAGGCAAAATAGGCGCTTCGCGTGCAAGAGAACTCGATGTATGAGTATTCTTTTCCCATCTTTGCCCAATTTGGAGCAAGAAATCCGCCAAAACCGAGAATTTCGTTGACACTCGGCGGTCCCTGCCCGTAGATTTTCCCTGGTATGGACATAAAAAGAGTTCTGACTACTCTCCGTCGCGAACGCGAGCAGTTGGATGAGGTGATCATCGCACTGGAGCGGTTGGCGGCGATAGGTCGCCGGGGTCGGCCCCCCGGGCGGCGCGGACTGGGCCGGCCGCCGAAGAGGCGCGGACCGGGCCGGCCGCCGAAGAGGCGCGGACCGGGCCGGCCACCCAAGAGGCGCGGACCGGGCCGGCCACCCAAGAAGCGCGGACCGGGCCGGCCACCCAAGAAGCGCGGGCCTGGTCGCCCGCCGGGTAGGCGCGGGCCTGGCCGTCCGCCGGGTAGGCGTGGCCCTGGCCGTCCGCCAGGCAAGCGCGGGCCTGGCCGCCCACCGGCCATCCCGCCAGCTCCTGCCTGAGGGGTGGGAGAAACCCGCGAGGAACAAACCGCAGCCCCGCTCGGGCAGCTCCTGCCGGAAGAAGGAGCGGGGGGTCGTCCATCGCCGCCCGGAGTCGCGGGTTCTCATATCCGTTTCGAGGGGCCGGCTCTCCTACCCGCTCCTGCCGGCTCTTGCAGGCACTGTGGTAGCATCAGGCGGACCATGAAGTTTGCCGTTGTCGTTTTTCCCGGCAGCAACTGCGACGACGACGCCCTCCAGGCCATCCGCAGGCAATTGCGACAGCCCGTCAGCTTTGTATGGCACGGTTCAGAGGATCTGGAGAATGCCGACGCGGTGATCCTGCCCGGCGGCTTCTCCTACGGGGATTACCTGCGGACCGGCGCCATAGCCCGCTTTTCACCGGTTATGAAGGCGGTCGAGCGCTTTGCGGCCGGCGGCGGACTGGTGCTGGGCATCTGCAACGGGTTCCAGATACTGCTGGAGGTCGGGTTGCTTCCCGGCGCCATGCTGCGCAACCAGAAGCTGAAGTTTATCTGCCGCCCGGTTCACCTGCGGGTGGAAAACAATCGCCTGCCTTTCACCCGAGAATACCGGCAGGGCCAGGTGGTGGAGATACCGATCGCCCATGCCGAGGGCAACTACTTCGCCGACCCGGCTACTCTGGCCGAACTGGAGCGCAGCGGGCGAGTCGTCTTCCGTTACTGCACGCCGGAAGGCGAAATCACCCCGGAGGCGAACCCCAACGGCTCGCTGCACAATATCGCCGGGATCATCAATCAAGGCGGCAACGTGCTGGGCATGATGCCGCACCCGGAGAGGGCCAGCGACAAGAAGCTGGGCTCCGACGACGGCCTGCCGGTGTTCCGCTCCATGGCTGCGTGGTTGTCCGAGACACCGGCCGCCGCATCCCTGCCGGGCGCCACGCCTTGAATCCGTAGGACACCAAGCAGGCGGAGAGCTGCCCACGTCTCCGTTGAGGGTTTGTGTTCTCCGCGCCTTCGTGGTAAATCCATTATTCCCGTGAGCACCACGATTACCGCCGAGCTGGTCGCACAACACCAGATCACGCCGGAAGAATACGCCCGTATCCTGGAGCTGCTGGGGCGGGAGCCAACCATCACCGAACTGGGCATCTTCTGCCTGATGTGGAGCGAGCATTGCAGCTACAAGAGTTCCCGCCTGCTGCTGAAGAAGCTGCCCACGCGGGGCAAGCACGTCCTGCAGGGCCCCGGGGAGAACGCCGGCATCATTGACATCGGCGACGGCTGGGCCTGTGCGTTCAAGATCGAATCGCACAACCACCCGAGCTTCGTCGAGCCGTTCCAGGGGGCGGCCACCGGCGTGGGGGGCATCCTCCGCGACATCTTCACCATGGGCGCGCGGCCCATCGCGGTGATGGACTCGCTGCGCTTCGGCCCCATCGCCGCAGGCGATCCCGCCCTGCGGGACCGCAACCGGCGCATTCTGGAGGGCGTCGTCAGCGGCATCGCCCACTACGGCAACTGCTTCGGCGTGCCGACGGTGGGCGGCGAGACGGTATTCGAGCCCTGCTACAGCAGCAACCCGCTGGTGAACGTCTTCGCCCTGGGCGTTGCCCCGGCCGACCGATTGTTCTTCGGCCGCGCCTCTGGTCCCGGCAACCCCGTCATTTATGTCGGCGCCAAAACCGGCCGGGATGGCATTCACGGCGCCTCGCTGCTGGCTTCGGCGGAATTCACCGAGGAGTCCAAGCAGAAGCGGCCCAACGTCCAGGTGGGCGACCCGTTCCTGGAGAAGCTGCTGCTGGAGGCCTGCCTGGAAGCGATGCAGACCGGGACCATCGTCGGCATCCAGGACATGGGAGCGGCCGGGTTGACCTGCTCCACCTGTGAGATGGGCGGCCGGGCGGGAACAGGCATTGAAATCGAACTGGACCGGGTGCCGCAGCGGGAGACGGGCATGACCCCCTACGAGATCATGCTGAGCGAGTCGCAAGAGCGGATGTTGCTGGTGACCGAGCGCGGTCGGGAGCCGGAAATCTTCGCCATCTTCCGCAAGTGGGGCCTGGACGCAGTGACCATCGGAGCGGTGACCGGCGACGGGCGCCTGCGCGTGCGGCACCACGGCGAGGTGGTGGCCGACATCCCCAACTCCGCCCTCACCGACGCAGCCCCCGCCTATGCGCGACCGCAGAAGCCGGCGCCGCGTCGGGTTCCTCTGGAGCCGCCCGTGGATCTCAGGTTGTCTGAGGCGGCAACCTCGGCAAGGGCGTCAAGCTCCGACGGTCGGGACCCGTTCCCCGCCGCGGCCGATCGCGGCCTGCAAAGCAACCTGCTGGCTGACCTGAAGACTCTGCTTCGCTCGCCCACCGTCGCTTCCAAGCAGTGGATCTGGGAGCAATACGACTACATGGTGCGCACCCTGTCTCTTATACACATCTCC
>CAYVGN010000039.1:0-13140 GCA_964451215.1 uncultured Acidobacteriota bacterium | reverse complement strand
TCGTGGCCCTCGGCTGGTTGATGCACTTCGCCCATGGGTGAGGCAGCAATCAGCTATCAGCTTTCAGCCGTCAGGCTCAGGGGCGATCCTTCTGCCTGCTGGTTGCTAATAGCCGATAGCTTTTTTGCTACAATCCGCGCCATGTCTGCCGCTGCCACTGCCGGCGCCGCCTCGGCTCCCGTCCGCCCAAGCGAAGCTGCCACCCTGAAGCCAGGCGAGGGCCGCTCATTTGCCCTGGATGCCTACCGCGGCCTGATCATGATCCTGCTGGTCTCGAGCGGGTTCGGCTTCGCCGCCCTCCGCAACCACCCGCGCTGGAGCTGGCTTGCCTTGCAGTTCGACCACGTGCCGTGGGAGGGAGCGACCTTCTGGGACATGGTCCAGCCGGCTTTCATGTTCATCGTGGGCGTGGCCCTGCCGTTCGCCGCCGCCCGCCGCCTGGAACTGGGCGCTGGCAGACGCCAACTTTGGGGACACGTCGCGCTGCGCTCCCTGCGCCTGGTGCTGCTCAGCCAGGTGCTGATGTGCGTTGCCGCCAACCGGCTTCACTTCCAGTTGATCAACGTCCTCTCGCAGATCGCCTTCACCTACTTCCTCTCGTTCGCGATCATGCAGTTGAAGTTTCGGGCGCAGGCGGCGATTGCCGCCGCCATCCTGGCCGGCCACTGGCTGCTGTTTGCCCTGTTGCCCGGCCCGGACGGCGCCTTTTCCAGGACCGACAACATCGGGGCCGTGCTGGACCGCGCCTGGCTGGGCCGCAACTACCCCGGCTACTACGTCACCATCAACTTCATCACCAGCACCGTCACCACGCTCTTCGGCGTCTGGGCAGGCGGCCTGCTGCGGAGCAACTGGGAACCGCGCATGAAACTGAAGATTCTGGCCGGCTGGGCGGCCGCTTGTTTTGCCGCCGGCCTGATCCTGGCCCGCTTTAACCCCCTGGTCAAGCGCCTCTGGACCTCCTCGTTTGCGCTCTACAGCGCCGGCTGGGTGCTGTTGATGCTGCTGCTGATTTACTGGCTGACCGAGGTCAAGGGCTACCGCGCGTTCGCCTGGCCGCTGCTGATCGCGGGCATGAACTCCATCTTCATTTACTCCATCAACGAGACGCTGCGTGGCTGGCTGAACAGGTCGCTGGCCGTGTTCACCGGCGGCTTCCAGTTCATCGGCGCGCTGGCGCCGGTGGCCCAGTCCTGCGCCGTGCTGCTGGTGATGTGGGGCCTGTGCTACTGGCTCTACCGCCACAGGATCTTCTTCAAGCTGTAACGCCCCGGCCGCTGGTTCTGGACAGGGCTGCCCAGCATTGCTATGATGATTGGGTTGGCCTGTAGCCTAACCATTTTCCCTTCGCTGCCGATGTAGCTCAATGGTAGAGCACCTGATTCGTAATCAGGGGGTTAGGGGTTCAAGTCCCCTCGTCGGCTCCATTGTCTCGAACCACTTCCAGACAGAGCCCGGACGGACGAACGTCGCGCTGTACGGAAAACTGTAGTGGGTGACGCCTCCTTAGGCGTCCCGGCGGGCTCCAGGCGCGCCCGCCCGGTCAGGACCGCCAGCCCTTCGAAGGCCCGCTGGAGCGCCTGCGGCGAAGCATGGACGTCCCGCTGTGACACGGCGAGGGTGCTATGCCCCGCAATCCGCGTGATCGTGAAGGCATCCGCTCCGGCTTCACCCAGCCGAGTCAGCATGGTGTGACGTACCGAGCGCGCAGCGCCGCAACGCGCTGATCAAATGAGAAGAGAGACCAGGTGCGCGGTCAGAGGTCGAGTTCGTTGACGCGGCAGCGTGTGAGCTTGCCCTTCCCGAAGCCTCTGATACAGCGGTTGCAGGAGATGCACGCGGCCTCCGGCGCGCCGCGGCCTTCCAGCCAGCGAGTCGGCAACTCAGGTTCCCGCAGCAGGGGACGCGCCAAGCCGAAGAACTGCGGAGTGCCGGCCTTCGAGATCTGCTCGAGCCGCTCCACGGACCGGTTACCGCCCGTGAGGATCACGGGGACGTTCAGGTGGAGCTTCTGAGCGTACTTCAAGAAGTATGATTGTTCCTCAGGACTGCTGATCTTCTCCCGAATCGGGTTGTTGCCGCTCACCTCCAGCGCCTGAAGGCCAGCCTTTTCGATCTCTTCCGCCAAATGCGGGAAACTGTGAATGTCGGTGCCTCCCTCCACGAAGTCGTCGCAGTTCATTTTGACCAATATCGGGAAGTCAGGTCCCACGAGCGCCCGCGCCTGTTCGACGATTTCTCGGATTACCGTGACGCGCTTCTCCAAAGAACCTCCGTACTTGTCGGTGCGGGTGTTCGTGTAAGGTGACAGGAACGAGCTGAGCAGGTAGCCATGGGCGGCATGCAGTTGCACACCGTCAAATCCGGCCTCTTTGGCCCGGCGCGCCGCCTGGGCGAAACCCGCGACTAGCCGTTCCACCTCTTTCGTTGTCAGCGCCCGCGGCTTGGCTTTCAGGTGAGGCCAGGCGGTCACCGTCGGCCCCACCGGCTCAGTCGCCTGTGTTTGCATCCCCACGTGGCCGAGTTGAGCCACCACCTTGCACTCCTTGTCAGTCTCGCGGACAGCGCCGGCGATCTTGCGGAGGCTAGCGACGAAGCGATCTTCGTCGATGCGCGTTTGCAGCTCATTGCTCCGGCCCTCCGGCGTAACCCCCATGTGCCCCGTAATGATCAGAGCTGCGCCCCCGGCCGCCAGGCCCCGATACAGGTTGACGCCGGGCTCGCTCATTTCGCTCTCGCGCCAGGCGTTCTCCGCCGTCGCCGAACGCACAAGGCGATTCTTCAGCCGCAGGCCTGCGATGCGGCCCTCGGAAAAGGTGCGGTAGCTGTTGCGCGGCCTACCCGCTGCTGTAACGTGTGAACCGAGTCCGGACAAAGCGCCGCTGGCAGTTGCCGTCATGAGGAATTTGCGGCGTGTGGTTGGCGCCTGTGAATCCATCATCTCCAGCTCCTTCGCATAGTGCGGGCCTGCCAAGATCCCCTGAACCATCATGAGCCAGGCCCGGATATTTCTCAAGGCTGTCCCTATGAGGGGGTTAGGGGTTCAAGTGCCCTCGTCGGCTCCAGCGTTTTCAACCACTCGCAGACAAAGCTCGGACGGACGAATCTCACGCTGTAGTGAAAACTGTAGTGGGTAGCGCCTGATTCGTGGCTTGATAGTGTGGGGCAGAGGGTGAACCATAAAATCCTTGGGCAGCCGCCAGGCTAAACAAGTCCTTGTTGACACAGCGGAAGGAGCGATGTAGCGTCTAGGCCACGCAAAAGGGAGCGCGCCATGAAGCGGATCATTGGGGCCTTGCTCGTACTCGCGGCGATCTGGTATGGGAGGGGATACCTGGAGCGTTCTGCGCCCAAGCTCGAGGTTTCCGACCTCAAGTGCGTCCAGACGTCCACGGAGGTCCTGGTGTCGGGTACCGTGAAAAACATCTCTGACAAGCCACTCTCGCTCACCGCGAACGCGGTCCTAACTGGTAACCCCGACGCGCCCCTGCATCTCAAAGACCAGGCCATCAAGGGTTCCGTCACACCCGGGCCCTTGCCGCCGGGAGAAAGCGGCCGGTTCGAGATCCACGCCCGGGTGCCCGCCAATTGGCCCCCCGCCTTCGCCCGGGTCGAAAGGTCATTGCCGGTCGGCTATTGCAAGCTCATGGCGTTCACGGATGACGGCACTGGCCGGGGCGTCAATTACCGCGAGCGCTGAACTTGGCTGGTACCGACTTGCGTAAGTCAGAGTAACGCAGCTTTAGCCCGGTCAGCCGCACCTCGCTCTTCGTCCACTTGAACGGCACAGCCTTGCCCTTGTAGGCCTGTAGGTGGCGATCAATCGCATCCCGTAATTGGCGCGCTTCCGTGCAGCCTGGGAGAGGACAGCCGGCATCAGAGCCTCTGCTGAGTCGGCACACCCCGAATCTTCAACTCTGGGTCGTCTTCACTCTCGTCTGCGGGAGGGAACGCTCTGGAGCCGTCGGAAATCGCGGGCCGCTGACTTCGTCAACGTTCCAGTTCCGGGACCTCGGCGAAACTGTGACGCGGATTGTGACGTAACCCCCTTGGAACACGACACACGATGGGCTGTTACAGAGTGCTGCGGGGTGTCCGCATATCGCCTGAAAGCCATGTCTGGCGGGCATTTCATGGCCTTCGGCAACACTCCGTCTCTCGCCGCGGACCCGATTCGTAACCAGGGTTAGGGGTTCAACTCCCCTCGTCGGCTCCAGGTTTTCAAGCTGTGTCGGTGCTAGAGATGGGTGGGCAGGTTCTTCAGCCTGACCGCGGTGTGCCCGGCGTTGCGGTAGGCGGCCAGCAGGGCGCCGGCCGCCGGACCCAGCGCCGGCGCCACCACCCGGTTGTTGCCCTGGGCTTGAACCAGCTTCCGGAAACGGTGGCGCATGATCCTGCTTTTCCACACGCCGCCCACGTAGCAGACCAGCGCACGCTCGTCGGGCTTGAAGAGGCGCCGGCGCACGCGGCCGGCCAGCAGTGCCAGTTCCTGGGCGGCGGAATCGAGTATCCGCCGGGCCACGCGGTCGCCAGCGCGCGCCGCTTCGTCTACCTGTTGGGAGAAGGATGCGATCCGGTCGCGAGGAAACTCCAGCGAGTACCACTTGTGCATGGCCTCGTAGATGTCCTTGGCCTCGCTGAAGTCCAGGATGCGCCGGTGCAGCCGGGTGGGCGGTCCCCAGCCCTCCTGCTGGCGGAGCGCGGCCACCAGCGCGGCCCGGGCGATGCCGAAGGCGCTTCCTTCATCACCGAAGACGTAGCCCCATCCGCCGACGCGCGCTGTGCGCCCTGTTGAGTTCATCCCGAAGGAGATGGAGCCCGTCCCGGCGATGACGATGATGCCGGGGCGTGCCTCGGTGGCGCCCATCAACGCCGTGATGGCGTCGTGCGACAGGCCCAGGTGGCGCACCCGGAGCACCTCCCGGATGATCTGTTCCTTGTTCTCCGGGCCCCCGGTGAGTCCGAAGTGGGCGCTTTCGAACACCGGCAGCGCCTTGCGCGCGGCGAAGGGCGAGCTGCGCCAGGCGGCGTTCACCGCGGTCTTCACCGCATCTCGGAATCGCTGCCGGCCGCCCGGCCCCTGCACGTGGTTGGAGGGGCCGCCGGCCCCGTGACCGATGACCACACCGTTCTCGTCACCGATCAACGCGACAGTAGAAGTCTGACCGCCGTCAACCCCGAGAAAGAACTTAGGCATCCGTTCCAATCACAGCGCGGCTCTGGCTGATGCCAGCCGCCCCAGGGGCCTGCTGATGCGTGCCTGCGCGGCGCGCCTCTGTCAGCCGAGCCTGGCGAGGCGGCTCTCCACGTCGCACTTCATCTTGTCAATGAAGCCGAGGACGTAGCCGGCAACCGCCAGGCTGGGATCGTTCACCAGCGGGGTGAGGTCCATGGCGAAGGTGAGCGCGGTCTCCACGTCGGTGGCGTGCGAAGCGAAATAGGTGGCGTGGGCCCGGCGCCGCGCCACGGTGGCCAGGTCGTAACGCTTGCCCCCGCTCACCTGCGAATCAAACAGCCCCACCAGGGCTCCGGCGATGTTGGGCAGCGCGGATACCGGCAGCGCCTGCTTGTCTTCATCCGGCAGCCAGTCCAGGTCGCGCCACACCTCGCAGCCGTAAACCTTACTCGGCCGGTACTCGTCCCGCAGCGCGCGCAGGGCCGCGATGGCCCGCAGCGCCGTCCCCACGTGCGTGTCGTGCTTGTCAGCCAGATTGTGCAGGTAGACCACTTCCGGCCTGGCCGCCCGGAAGATGGCGGCCAGGTCCTGGCCGATGGCCCCCTGGTTCGGGTCCTTGACAGCCGCGCTCGTGTAGTCCAACTGGATCTGGCAGGCATACTCGCCCACGAAGGCCGCCTTGCGCTGTTCCCGCAGGCGCACCTTCTGCATCTCCTCGTCGGTGTAGTGGCCGTAAAGGCCCGCGCGGGGGCTGCCCGCCCCGTTGGTCACTACCACGCCGGTGAACCACTTGTCGCTGCGCCCGAAACACAGGGCGATGCCGTGGTAGGCCATGATCTCGATGTCATCCTGGTGCGCGGAGACGCACAGGTGCGTGGTCCTTGCCAGCGCGGCCGCGGGATCGAGGCCGTCGGGAACGAACAAATCGGCATTCCGATTATTAAACTGCACGAAGCATCTCCCGTTTGTGCAGGCGAGGCAGGCTGGCGGCCGCCACCGCCTGCCCGTGTCGTTTCTCCATCTCGCCCGGGGTATGAATCCTGATCCGCTCCGCCAGTTCGGGGAACTCGCCCTTCAGCACCTCTGCGCTGACCGAGAGGATCAGGTTGCCGCCCTCACCGCTCATGACCCGGCCCAGGACCAGCAGGTTGGAAATCTCGTAGAAATCGGCGTAGTGGGCGATGGTATAGCCGAAGAACACGCCGATGGTCTGGTAGATGTTGCGGGCGCGCGGGTCACCGGCCGCCATCAACTTCTGCACCTCGACCAGGCGCGCGGCAAGGGGCATGTCGGGGGGCAGCGCGATGCCGGCAGCGGGCGCCAGCCGCGCCACCGCCTGCTGGGAGAAATACTGGGCGCCCACGCCTTCGTCGCCCGACCACTCGTCGGCGGGCGCGCGCGCGCGGTAGTCCACCGGGGCAAAGGCCAGCTCGTTCAGCCAGTTGGTGATGTGCCCCTGGGGGTTCACGTAGCCGGCCGCCAGGCTGCTTCCCATGGCGATGCCCAGGACCGCGTTGTCGTTCAGGGCCATCGAGCCGGCCAGCGCCGTCACCTCGCCGTCGTTCACTACTTCGAACGGGATCCCGCCCCAAGCCGCCTGCAGCTCGAAGAAGAGGCGCCGGACGCGGCTATTAAAGAGGTGCGGGGGGACGCTGCGGAACAGGCTGGCGATGCGCACTTCGTTGGCGATCCAGACGCCGGCCGCGCTGCCGCCCACGGCGTCCACGCGCGGCAGCTTGGCCGCGGCACGCTTCAGGGAATCGTGGATGCCATCGAAGTGGTACTGCGGGTCGGCTTGCGTGCTGGGGTCCCACGGAACCTCTTCGCTGAACACCACCTCGCCGTCAATGAGGGCAGCCGACTTGCGGTCGCTGGCCCCCAGGTCGAATCCGATGCGGCAGCCGTCCAGGTTGCGCCCTATCTGGGCGCCCGTCTCGTTGGCTTCCGGGGCCCGGTCGTAGCTGGTGTGTTCCACCACCATGGGGTGGTCGTAAACCCGTTCGCCCATGAAGTCGAAGTCGAAGGCACGCTTGCCGGCGGGCGAGTACACGCCCCGGATGAAATACGCCAGCTCCCGGGGCCCGGCGATGGTGACCTTGTAGCCGCCCTTCTGCCACAGCAGCATCTTCACCAGGCGCTCGACGTAGCGTTCGTTGGCCGCCACGTTGGCTCCCGCGTGCGGGAGCACGGCGCTCTGGTATACGGAAACCGAGCCATCCTTCCGTTCCAGCGCTATGGCCAGCGGCTGCGACTCGCCGCTCTGCTCGACCAGCGCGCGGAAGGCCTGATTCCACAGCGACGCCGGGACGAACTCGGGCTCGAGGACCGGCCGAAACTTGGGGCTTACCTTCACCAGATCCGACATCCTTCCATCCTTTTTCGCCAGAGTCTCCGCTTCTTCATTCCTCTCACTAAGAAGTATACACTCCGGCGCGCTGCCGTTGCCCTCCGTCGAGTTTCAGTCACGCGAGGACGCGAATAACCCGCCTCGCTGGAAGGAGAATTTTGTACCCGTTGCAGGCGTGCTGTAGGGGCGGCCCTTGTGGCCGCCCTGGCGCGGCCCTTGTGGCCGCCCTGGCGCCGCCCTTGTGGCCGCCTTGGCACGGCCCTTGTGGCCGCCCTGGCGCGGCCCTTGTGGCCGCCCTGGCGCGGCCCTTGTGGCCGCCTTGGCACGGCCCTTGTGGCCGCCCTGGGCAGGCACAAGGCCGAATGCCACTTACTCTAGTGCCGTGACCGCCTAGTTTCTTCCCTTGAGTACGGTCGTGAAGACTACGCGCACACACGGATAGAGGGCGTCATCGGGTAGAAATCAGGCGGTCACGGTACTAGCTGGCGAAAGCCCGTAGTTCTGTCATTCCGAGCGGAGCGATCCCGCAGGGCGGGACGCTTTTCGACCCGGACCGCCTGATGCAAAAGCAGATTCCTCGGGCCGACAAAAAGCGTGGCGCTCGGAATGAGACCCTCGGGCACTGTGCAGAACAACAAAGTAAGTGACATTAGACACAAGGCCTGGGGTCCCCGGCGGGCGTTTTTGTCGCGCCGGGGTGAAAGGCCTGCCCTTACATCCCGGATATCGAGGGCCGAGCAATTGGCTGATTTGGCGTGGGGTCCCCGCCGCTGACCCGCCCGCTCACGCTCACGGCTGTGCTTGCTGCGCCTGCGGGCCGCGCCTCTGTTTGCGCACCCGCCACTCATCCCAGGCTGCCAGCGCCACTACCACAACAAGCGCCAGGACGGCCCACGGAACGTAGTCCCAAAACGGCCTCTCCACCGGAAGATGCATGAAGCCCGGGAGCGCTCCCCAGAAGGGGAAAATGTTCAGGATCAGCGGCTCCAACTGGTGAATCGGTTCCTTGACCGCCAGATAGTAGCGGAAGTTGTTGCCATAAGGCGTGTATAGAAGGTACAGCCCGATGCAACTGACGAACAGCAAAATGGGCAGGTAGTTCTCGGCGATGGTCATCACCTGGTAGAGCCGGCCGCGCCGCTCGGGACGAATCCAACGCTTGGCATTCACGTACACGACCGAGGCCACGGTCAGTACCCCGAACAGGATCACCAGCAAGGTAAACAGGTGCACCAGCACGGCCGACCAATAAGGAACACTGCTGCGGAGCAGCGGCTCGCGCGTGAAGAAGCCGGCCCGGCGGGTGCGTATCTCGCTCAACCCCAAGGCGGCCAGCGCCGCCTCGTCAGTTCGTCCCTCTTTTTTCAATGCCTCGATGAGTGGTTCGCTCCCGATGATTTCAACCGCCGTGCCGATCAACTGCTCGATCAGGAACGGCCCGTCCTGGCGCAGGCGCCGCCCGAAGGCGACGGTTTCGTTGTAGGTCTTGATTGCCTCTTTCATCCGCCCGGCCTGCTGGGCCTGCCGGCCCAGGTAATTGGCCTTGAAGTCGGCGAACTCCCGGATGTTCAGGAGGCTCGGCAGGTGGTAGGTGGCCACATAGAAGACAACCACGGGCGGGGTGGCCCAGCCACGTTCCTGAAGCACACGCCGTTCCAACTCGAACCGCCGGACACCGTATTCGTCGAGGCGCGGGCGCTGGAAGGCGCGCTCCATCGCCGCCCGCCACTCTGTTTGCCCCGCTAAATATTTCCGAATGCTCTCACGAGGCTGGCCGTAGGAAGGCCAATCGCTGGTCCGCTCCCGGATCAGCTCCGCCCCAAACAGGGCCGGCACCGCGTTGTCCGGGTCAAATGACTCCAGTTGCTGCACCCACGCTCGCAGACGATCGGCAACCGGCGCCTCCTTCCACTGCTGGGGGTACCGGCCGGCCACCTGGTAATAAATCCAGGTCAGTTTCGGGTCGCGAGCGACAGCCTGTTCCGCCACCCGAAACCCCTCTTCACGCTCCTGGTAGGGCCAGTGGAGAGCGGCGAACGCCAGTTGCTCGGCGTTCCCGCTTTGTTCCGCCTCTTGCCGTAGAGCACGCACCTGCCCTTCGGACGGGAGCAGGGACCTCAGCAACCGCGACTCCGGTTGAAAGAAGACTGGCAGTCCCAGC
Organism: uncultured Acidobacteriota bacterium; assembly: GCA_964451215.1. Classification (GTDB taxonomy): domain Bacteria; phylum Acidobacteriota; class Terriglobia; order JAJPHL01; family JAPKYU01; genus CAYVGN01. Next base: position 3,456 of record CAYVGN010000039.1, on the reverse strand, counting down.
GTTGCCAACTGCAGGGCCCAGCGAAAATCCTGGACACCCAGAAAGGCCAGCGACAGCGCCAGGAATAACAAGCTCATGAATCTGGTGCGGCGCATATAACCTCCTTTCGCGCACCCAGAAGGTTTCCGATCCGGTGGGCTTTCTCGCCTAGCGGGTTGCTGAAGAACGCTGCTTGGCAGCCCAGCAGCCTCGGGCGGACTGCGCAGGCCTCTGGCTTCTTAGGCTTGCCTCGCAAGGTCGCCAGGCAAGAATGGCTATCCGCCCGCGTTTTTCAGCAGCCCGTGAGAGCGGATACCACCGGCGCAGGATGCAGGTCAAGCGGAAAGCGCGTGGGCTGGGGTTACCGCCTGCCGGGTTGCGGTCAAGGCCCGGCTTGGCGGGCGGATTAAGGATCCAAAGCTGCCAAATTCTGGGTCGTCTCTGCGGCCCGGTGTGCGGGATGAATCGCCGCTACAGGGAAGCCTGCCCGGAGGCGGCTTGCATGTGCCGTGCGAGGAGCGCAACATTGCTGATGCTATTGACCTGCGCACAGATCCAGTACCACAGAACGGCCTGGCGTAAAGCCAGGCCCTACGTAGGGCGCGGGTTTGTGCCGCGTTGCCGGCAGGGGGGTGTTACTCAACTTTTGCGCAGGTGATTAATTGCTGGCACGGATGGGGCGGAGGAGACCATGAAGCTGCTGGCAGACAACAAGCAGGTCACGCGCCGCCAGTTTCTGGCTGTGGCAGGCGCTACGCTGGCCGCGCCTCTTCAGCGCCCCAGGCGCCCCAACATCCTCTTCCTCATGCCCGACCAGCTCCGGGCCCAGGCCCTTGGCTACCTGGGCAACCCGGACGTGCGGACGCCACACCTGGACCGGCTGGCGGCCGACAGCATTGTTTTTCAAAACGCCTTTGCGAACTCTCCGGTGTGCTGTCCCGCGCGCGCCAACATCCTGACCGGCAGGTACGCCCACCGCAACGGGATGGTGGCCAATGACCTGCGGTTGCGCGAATCGGAGACCACACTGGCCGAACGCCTGGGCGAGGCCGGCTACCGCACCGGCTTCATCGGCAAGTGGCACCTGGACGGCGGCCCCCGCCTGCCCGGTTATGTGCCCCCCGGGCCTCGCCGCCAGGGCTTCCAGTTCTGGGCTGCCAACGAATGCAGCCATTCCCACTTCAACACTCAATACTTCCGCGACACCGCCGAGCCCATCCCTATCCGCACGTTCGAGGTCGAGGCCTGGACCGACATCGGTATCGAGTTTCTGCGCCAGAGCGCCGGCGACAGGCGGCCCTTCTTCCTCACCATCCAGATGGGGCCTCCGCACGACCCCTACAAGGCCCCACCCGAGTACTCGAAGCTGTATGACCCGGGCAGGCTGGCGATGCGCCCCAACTGGCAGCCCAGGCCTGGAGCGCCAGGGCCGAAGGAGATTGCCGAGTATTACGCTATGGTCACGGCCATTGACGACCAGGTGGGGCGGATTCTGCGCGCACTGGACGAGTTGGGCCTGGCCGAGGACACCATCCTGCTGTTCTCCTCCGACCACGGCGACATGCTGGGCTCACAGGGACAGCGGCTGAAGCGGAAGCCCTGGGAGGAATCGGTCCGGGTGCCGGGGCTGCTGCGATACCCGCGAAAGATTCGTGCCGGTCGCCGCGCCGATTTCTTCTTAACCCACGTGGATTTCGCCCCCACCCTTCTGGGCCTGTGTGGCCTCCGGCCTTCGGTCGGCATGCAGGGCCTCAATCTCTCGCGCCTGGTGCTGGGCGAGAAAGGCGGCGGCCCGGATTCCGCCTTCTTCCAGATCTTCGGCCCCTACGAGGGCGATGGAACCGAAGATGGCTGGCGTGGGGTGCGTACCCGGCGCTATATGTATGCGCGTTTTGAGTCCCGCCCCTGGGTACTCTACGACCTGGAACGGGACCCCCACGAGATGCACAACCTGGTGGGTGACCGCGCCGCGCGCCCGTTGCTGGAGGAAATGGACCGCAGGCTGGCCGGCTGGATGGCGCGCACGGGCGATTCCTGGAGATACAACTGGAAGGCGGCGGTCGAAGACCGGGGACGACTGTACCGCCACCAGGCGTTCTATACCGTCGAGGAGTATCTGGCCTGGGCCAGCCAGCACCCCGAGCTAGAGCCTCGGGACTGAATTGGGCGGGCAAGGCATGCAGGCGGGACGCCTGCGCTTATAGGGCGGGCAAGCAGCCGATGCGCGGCCGACAACGCAGCACACCGGCAGCAACTGGCCCCCTGCCCTCCGGCCGCTTGATCCCGGTGGCAACCGCCCAGCAGGAAGCGCAGGCCGGAAGGGGTTGGCCTGCGCCGCTGCAGGCTCAAAACTTGCTCGCGGCCCGCTGAATGGCCGGCACTGCCCGGGCGAACTCCGCCTGGTCCAGGGCCGGGATGAATTCCACGCTGGCCTTCAGCGACAGCCACAACGGCTCCGCGATCCCGGGTATCTGGTGCGTCTCCCCGACATTCACAACAAAGTAGAGGGTGCGCTGGCCCCCCTCCAGCGCAAAGTAGACGGCTTCCGGCTTCACTTCCGCCAGGATCTCTTCCGTCAGTTTCTCAAAGTTCGGGTCCCTTACGAAGGCATTGCCTGCCTCGACAGGCATGGTGGCTTTCACCAGGAATCGCATGTCGCTCTCCTTCAAGAAAGGCGGCGCACAGCTCGAACTCTACCTGCACAGCAGCGAAAGTGTCAAAGGTTGGGGGGACGGGGGACGGCGTTTCCACCGGGGTGGTCATTCTGTCCCTGGTCGGACTAGTGCCGTGACCGCCTAGTTTCTTCCCTTGAGTACGGTCGTGAAGACTACGCGCACACACGGATAGAGGGCGTCATCGGGTAGAAATCAGGCGGTCACGGTACTAGTCCCGTGACCAGTTGAAAAGGTGAGATTGGGTGGTAGCGCCGGCATCTTGGCATACTCCCGGGGGCCGCCTACCCGGCGGCGCCACAAGCAGTTGCTACGAAACGAACTGGTCACGGCACCGGCTGGGGCCGGGCAGGACACCTCACAGAGCCACGCAGGATTGGCATAATAGTTGCTATGACAGATGGAGGATGACAGGTACGCTGACCGAGATCATCAGCGAGAACGCGCGCGAAGCTCAGTTGTGGGAGCCGATTGATGGCTACCGCGTCCGCTGCCTGGCCTGCGGCCACCGCTGCCCGATCCCGGTGGGGTTCAGCGGCGTCTGCAAGGTGCGCTTCAACCGGGAGGGGAAGCTGTACGCGCCGTGGGGGTACGTGGTAAACCCACTGTGCGAACCCATCGAGAAAAAACCCTTCTTCCACGTCCTGCCCGGGGCGCTGACGCTGAGCTTCGGCATGCTGGGCTGCTGCCTGCACTGCCCCTATTGCCAGAACTGGGTCACCTCGCAGGCGCTGCGCGACCCGCATGCCTACGCCCCCATCGAGCGCGTAGCACCGGCGCAGTTCCTGCAGCAGGCCGCCGCCCA
>CAYVGN010000038.1:0-13498 GCA_964451215.1 uncultured Acidobacteriota bacterium | reverse complement strand
CCCCCGGGGTACTGCGGACTCGTAAAGTAAGTGACATTGGGCTAAAGCCATGCCCTGACTCTTGCATGACATTACGCATTTATGAGACGGGCTCTCGTCACTTGAACCAGCAGGGGCGGCCCCGCCTGCCGGGCAATTCACGGTGAGTTGCAGGGCATCGCAGGCGCCTGGGCGCGGGTACTGGCGCGCACCGACCTTACCCGGGAGAAGATCGCAGCGTTGCCCGACATGGACGAGTATTCGATGCGCCTGCTCTCGCTCCTCGAGGAACTGTTCCACGACTTCTCCTTCAGCCTGGTGATGCAGCTCACCTTCTGGTGTCACCAGCTTCACGCCGCCCGCACCCGTCAACAGTGAAGAGTCAGGAGTGAAAAGTGAAAAATGAGGAGACCTGCACCTCTCCCAGAGCTGCGTCCTCTCCCGCAAGCGGACTCAGCGCCTTCCGACTGCGAACATTTTGCCGGGGGCGAGTGTTCGGTCGCCCCGGTCACTGGGTGTACTGAGGGCACTGAGCGCTGAGCGCCCGCCAACTGGCAGACCTCGTTTGCCTCTGATAAAATTATTTCTTCATGTCTCGCTGGGCGATCCGCATTCTGTGTTGTCTGCTCTTCGCGGCGCTGCTGGTGGCCGGGGAGCGGCAAGACGCCGTGGTGGTGCTGGCTGAGCCGCCGGTGATCGAGCAGATGCTGGCCGAGCAGCCCGACCGGCCGTTGCGCCGCGAGCGGCTGCTTTCGGCCGAGGGCAGGGAGCGGGCCCAACTGCTCGAGTGGCGCAAATCCCCGCTGCTGGCCGCCGTGCGGCGGAGGGGCGTTGAAATCGTCGGCCAGACAGAAGTGGTTCTGAACGCGGTGATGGTGCGGGCGACGGCGGAGGAGCTGGCCGCGTTGCGCAACCTGCCGGGCGTGCAGTCGGCGGAGTTCGCCGACCGCTGCGTGCTGCTGCTGGACGCGGCCGTGCCCCTGCTCCAGGCGCCGGAGGCCTGGAACCTTCCCGCCATCGGCGGGCGCAACAATGCCGGCCGTGGCATTAAGATCGCCGTCATTGACAGCGGCATTGATCAGACGCATCCCATCTTCCAGGACCCCGACTTGGTGGCGCCGGCAGGGTATCCGCCCTCAGGCGGCACGTCGGACCCGGCGCGCGCCACCAACAAGGTGATCGTGGCGCGCAACTTCACCACTGCCCGCGACGCTTCCGACAGCTTAGGCCACGGCACCTTCGTGGCGGCCATCGCGGCCGGCGGCACGGCCCGCTCCCAGTCGCCCGCGGTGACGATCACAGGCATGGCGCCCAAGGCCTACCTGGGCAACTACCGGATCTTTGTCAGCGACGACGCCACCACCAGCGCGCTGCTCCGGGCCATGGATTCGGCCGTCGGCGATGGGATGGACATCATCAACCTGAGCCTGGGTCTGGAAGGAAGCGCACGGCTGCCCGCCGATGACCCGCTGTTCACCGCCATTGAGAACGCCACCAGGGCCGGGGTGCTGGTGGTTGCGGCGGCAGGCAACCAGGGGCCGGCGGCGCGCACCATCGGCTCTCCGGCCACGCTGCCGCAGACGCTGGCCGTGGGCTCGGCCAGCAACGCCCGCCGCTTTTTCGCTACCGTCCGCATCACCGCGCTGACCCCGGTGCCGCCGGCGCTGGCCGAGATCCCCGCTTTCCCCAGCAATCAGCCGGCGCAGAACGCGCCCTTCGGCCCAGCCCCCCTGGCCGACGTCACCGTGCTGGATCCCAGCGGGTTGGCCTGCCCTCTCAGCAGCAGTCTGCCCTCGGGGGTGAATCTGCCGGCCGGAAGCTTGGCGGGCAGGATCGCGCTGATCCAGCGTGGCCAGTGCCTGTTCAAGGACAAGGTACGCAACGTGGCCAACGCCGGAGCCCTGGCGGCCATCATCTACAACAACGTGAAGGGCGGCCTGCCCATTCTCATGGACACCAGCGGAAACCAGATCCCCTCGATGAGCATCGGCAACGAAGCGGGGTTGGCGCTGGCGGATTTCCTCCACACAGCTCGCGAGGCGCAGGCCGCATTTGACCCGGAACTGGTGGCTCGATCCAACCCGCCGGACATTGTGGCGCGATCGAGCAGCCGCGGCCCGACGCCCGACCAGGCTGTCAAGCCCGATGTGGTGGCGCCGGGAGAGTTCATCTTCTCCGCCACCCAGAACCTGAACCCGAATGGCGAACTGTACAGCCCGTCGCGTTTCACGGCCGGCAGCGGAACGAGCTTCGCTGCGCCGATGGTGGCCGGGGCGGCGGCGCTGGTGAGGCAGGCGCACCCCAGTTGGCGGCCGGCCCAGATCAAGTCGGCGCTGGTCAACACCGCGGTTGCAGTCAGCGCCACTGAGGACGGGTCAGCAGTGGGCGCACAGATCGTGGGGGCGGGCCGCTTGAACGCGCTGGCCGCCGCGACTGCCACCATCCTGGCCGAGCCGGTTTCGCTCAGCTTCGGCCTCCGGGCCCCGCGTTCCACCTCCCGGGAAACGCTGCCGTTGAAGATCACTAACACGGCGACGGCTGCCGACACCTTCACGCTGGGCGTGGCGCCGCGCAGCCCGGTTGCGAACACCTCCGTGGAACTGGACCGTACCTCCGTCACCCTGGGGCCGAACCAGACAACTTCCACGCCGGTCCTGGTTACCTTCTACAACAGCGGGTTGGTGCAGACGGTGGTAGAGGGTGTGATCAGCATCCGCAACCAAAACACGGGCCAGAGCATCAACGTGCCTTACTGGACCAGCTTCCTGATGCCGGAAGTGAATCGCGACGGCATCGTCAGCGCCGCCAGCTTCCGCAGCAGCGGCGGGGTGTCGCCCGGCTCGATCATCTCCGTCTTCGGCGTGTCGCTCTCGGCGCTGCCTTCCGCCGTGGCTGACTCGCTGCCGCTGCCGACGGAGCTGGGCGGCACGAAGGTCACGACCGGGCGCCTGGCGGCGCCCTTGTTCTACACCTCGCCGGGGCAGGTCAATGCGCAGGTGCCGTTTGAAATGGCCCCCGGCTCCACTTCGACCCTCACGGTGACCGTGGAGGGCACCACCAGCACCTCCGTTGATCTCCCCCTCGTCCAGTTCAGCCCGGGTCTGTTCAGCGTGGCGCAGGACGGCCGCGGCCCGGGCGCCATCTTGCACGCCAATGGCCAACCGGTCAGTGCGGCCAGCCCGGCCGCGCCCGGCGAAACGGTGATGTTGTTCGGCACTGGCCTGGGCCCCGTGGACAACCCCCCAGAAACCGGAAAGCCAGCGCTGGCCAACCCCCTTTCCCGCACTACCACCACGCCCCAGGTCTGGCTCAACAATCTGCCGGCGCCGGTGAGGTTCTCCGGCCTGGCGCCGGATTTCGTCGGTCTTTACCAGGTAAATGTAGAAGTGCCTTCCGGCCTGGCGCCGGGTGAGTATTCCGTGGTGCTGAACATCGGCGGGGTCTCCAGCAACACGGTCACAATTGCCGTGCGTTGAGCCGGGGAGTGTGGGCTGGCGACTGCGGAGTCGCGAACCCCGGCAAGCGCAAAGTCCAACATCCAAGGTCCCAACTGCAATTCGGGTATGCCTGATCTTGGGCCCGGGGGCTTTGTGCTGCCCACCGATCAACCGATTCCCAGTTCGTCCATCCGCTCCAGCGGAGTTCCGCACTGGCTGCAAATGATGGCGTGGCAGTCGCCGCACTCAACCGGCTGCGCCTCGCAGTCGCAGTTGGGGCAGTAGAGTGTCTCTGGTTCTTTCAGTGGTTCCGCCACGGCGTGTATTATATCTGCGCAGGCTCTGGCAGGCGGGGAGGAGACGTGCGCGAGCGGATGAGGACGATCGGAATCTGCACTGGCGGCGGTGACTGCCCGGGATTGAACGCCGTAATCCGCGGCGTGGTGAGGTCGGCCATCACCCGCCATGGGTGGCGGGTGATGGGCGTCGAGGATGGCTTCGACGGCCTGATTTGGCCCGGCAAGTGCCGCGAACTCACCTTGAAAGATGTAAGCGGGGTCCTGCCCCGCGGGGGAACCATCCTGGGCACCACCAACCGCGGCAACCCCTTCGCCTACAAAGTGGAGGAGGGCGGGCAGACGGTGGTGAAGGATTATTCCGACCGGGTCATCGAGAATGCCCGGATGATGGGTATCGAGGCCCTGGTGGTGATCGGCGGGGACGGCACACTGAAGATCGCGCTGGAGCTGTACCGCAAGGGGTTACCCGTGGTTGGCGTGCCCAAGACGATTGACAACGATCTTTCCGCCACCGACCAGACCTTCGGCTTTGACACGGCCGTGCAAACGGCCACCGACGCCATCGACAAGCTGCATACGACGGCGGAGAGCCACCACCGCATCATGCTGGTGGAGGTGATGGGCCGGGACGCGGGCTGGATTGCGCTGCACGCGGGCATCGCCGGCGGAGCGCACGTGATCCTGATCCCGGAGATCCCTTTCCGCCTGGAGCACATTCAGCGCGCCATCCAGGAGCGGGAGCGAGGGGGGCACAAGTACAGCCTGGTGGTGGTGGCCGAGGGGATCCGGCAGATCAACGGCCGGCCGATCGCGGAGGTGGCCGAAGAGCGCCGCACCAGTCCCCGGAGCGGGGCCGTCTCCAACGTCCTGGCCGGGCTGCTGGCTTCCGCCTGCAAGCGCGAGACCCGCGTGAGCGTGCTGGGCCACATCCAGCGCGGCGGCTCGCCCAGCCCCTTCGACCGCGTCCTCAGCTCCCGCTTCGGTGTGGGCGCGGTGGAACTGCTGGCCCAGGGCAAGTTCGGCTACATGGTCTGCCTGCGCGGCACCCGCCTGGGCGAAACCACCCTGGAAGAGGCGGTCGGGGTCGTGAAGGCCGTGGAACCGGATGGAGAGTTAGTGCGCACCGCCAAGGCTCTAGGCATTTGTTTTGGCGACCAGTAAGAACTCATGACCGGCTCGCCGGACCGCCTCCCTCTCGGTTGCCATCCGCTTGCCGCCCCGCGGCGCCAGGGACGGCCTGGGCGCCTCCCTTTTCTCGCGCTGTTGCTGCCCGCCTTGCTGCTGGCGGCCTGCGCCGGTGAGAAACGTGAGAAAGCGATTGGTGAAGCGTACGTCGGCGCCAGCAACGCGCCGCTGCGTGACCGCCTGGGTCCGGCCCCGGGCATCTCGGCCACGCTGAAGGGCGGTGACCGCGTCGAGATCCTGCAGAAGCGGCGGCGTTGGGCGCGCGTTCGCTCTGCTTCCGGGGCCGAAGGCTGGCTGGAAGAGCGGCATCTGGTCGCCAGGGAGACATACGAGAGCGCCCAGGAGTTGGCGCGCAGCGCCGCCCACCGGCCCTCGCAGGGCGCGGCGCGCGCTCGCGCCCTGGCGAACCTGCATCTGGAGCCGGCACGTCTTTCGCTGGCCCCGTTCCAGCTTCAGGAAGGCGAGGCCTGCGAGGTGCTGGACCACCGCGCGGTCGAACGGCCTTTGCCGCCCGGGCCCCGACCGCCGCAGCCAGCCGGATACGCTGCGGGCGCGGCTGCGGCAACAGGCACCGCCACTGCCCTAGCAGGCGCGCAGCCGGCCACCGTCCCGCAGCAGGCCGCAGCGCCGCCGGCGACGGTCCCGCAGCAGGCCGCAGCGCCGCCGGCCTCCACGCCGCTTCCGCCGGCCCACAGACCGAAGCCAGCCAAGGGGAGTAAAGGCGCCAGGTCCAAGCCTGTCGGGCCGCCCAGAGAGGACTGGTTCCTGGTCCGCAGCAAGGGCAAGGCCGGCTGGGCCCTCGCCCGCTTCATCGAGATGGCCATCCCCGATGAGGTTGCCCAGCATGCCGAGGGGCGTTGGATCACCGCCTGGCAGGTCCTCAACGAGGTTCCGGACAGGGGCCAGAAGAAGGCCCAGTACGTCTGGGCAACCAGCGGGGAGGTGGGTTCGCTCTACGATTTTGACGGCATTCGCGTCTTCACTTGGAACCCCGCTCGGCGCCGCTACGAGACCTCTTACCGCCAGAGCAACCTGCGCGGTCTCTACCCCCTCACCGTCGGCCGAGCCCAGTTGAAGGCCGGCGAGTTCCCTTCTTTTTTGGTCACCACCCTGGATGCTGCGGGCAACCGTGTCACCCGCGAGTTCCTGCTCATCGGCAACGCTGTCCGCCGCAGGGAGCAGGTCCGGTGAAAAATGAAGAATGAACAATGAAGCCCTGGGGATTCTCTCACTCTCCACTCTTCTCTACCGGCGCCTGTGGTATCATGCGGATTTAGCTGACTGCCCATGCCTTCCGATTACATCCCGGTGGTGGTCTTCGTGGTGCTGGCGTTCGCCTTTCCCACGGTGACGCTGCTGGTCGCCAAGCTGGTCCGGCCGCAAGCGCCCTACCAGGAGAAGCTGACTCCCTACGAGTGCGGTATCCCGCCGGTTTCCGATTCGCGCGGCCGGTACACCGTGCGCTTTTACATTGTCGCCATCCTGTTCGTGGTCTTCGATGTGGAAACCATATTCCTGTTTCCGTGGGCCGTGCAGTACAAGGTGCTGAGGCTGTTCGGCCTGGTGGAGATGGGAGTGTTCCTGGGAATCCTGGTCATCGGTTACATCTGGCTGTATAAAAAGGGCGCGCTCGAGTGGGTGTAGCGCCGCTACGGCTAGCCGGGGCCTAAGGGCAGGCGCCATCCTTTGTCGGGTCAGGCCCTTAAACTGGCATGGTCATCGGCATCTGCGGCGGTTCCGGCTCGGGGAAGACCACGGTGGCCCGCCGCATCTTCGACAGCCTGCGCGACCGCATGGTCTACCTTCAGCAGGACAATTACTACAAGGACCTTTCCAACCTGCCGCTGGAGGAGCGGGCCCACCTCAACTTCGACCATCCTGACGCGGTGGACCTGGAATTGATGACCCAGCACGTGCGCAGGCTCCGCGCCGGCCAGGCCATTGATTGTCCCGTCTACGATTTTACTCAGCATATTCGCCGTCCCGAGACGCTGCACGTGGAACCGAAGCCGGCCCTTATCGTGGAAGGCATCCTCATCTTTTACCCGGAGGCGCTGCGCAGCCTGATGGACATCAAGGTTTTCGTGGACACCGACCCGGACCTGCGCTTCGTGCGCCGCCTCCGCCGCGACATCGAGGAGCGCGGCCGCACGGTGGACTCCGTCATCCGCCAGTACCTGGAGACGGTGCGGCCCATGCACCTGCAGTTCGTAGAGCCCACCAAGCGCTACGCCGACATCATTATCCCCGAAGGGGGCTACAACCCCGTGGGGACTGACCTGGTGGTAGAGAAGATCAAGTCCATGCTGCGCGACGCCCCGGAAACTTCGGTTCCGACCGGCCCCTGATTCTTGCCCCACGGCCCCGGCAGGCCACCCTCAGGACGCGGTTCCGATTGCCTGGGTGGGGCGTTTGCCTGCCCATTCCAGCGCCGGACCCTCTATAATAGGCCCTCCTGAGTGGAGAGAGGCATGCCGGCCCGTTTCACGGGAAGGAGTGGCTTTCGCCGCTCGAAGCTGATCTGTGAGGCTATTCCATGAGCGCCAACACAACCCGCCGCAACTTCCTCATGGGCTCGGCGGCCCTGGCCGGCCTCGACCTGGCCGGGCGCGCCGATTCTACGGCCGCCGGGCCGGCCAGGTCCTACGAGCTGAAACTGGGCATCGCTTCCTACTCCCTGCGCGAGTTCAGCCGCAACCTGGCCCTGAAGATGATCAAGGAACTGGGCACGCCCTACGTGAACTTCAAGGACGTGCACCTGCCTTACGAAATCAGTGACGAGGACTTCCAGAGGTTCCGCAAGAGGATTCAGGAAGCCGGAATCATCATCACTGGGGGTGGCACCATCAGCATGCAGAAAGACGACGACGCCAGCATCCGCCGCCACTTTGAGTACGCGCGGAAGTGGGGCCTGCCGATGATGGTGATTGCGCCCACCAGACAGACGCTGCCGCGAATCGAGAAGTTCGTGAAGGAGTACAACACCCGAGTGGCCGTCCACAACCACGGCCCGGAAGACAAGCACTTCCCGTCGCCCTACGACGTGCTGGAAGTCATCCAGCAGATGGACTCCCGCATGGGGCTGTGCGCCGATCTCGGGCATGCCCTGCGGACCGGCACCGACGTGGTGAAGGCCCTTGCCGACGCGGGCAGCCGCCTGTTTGACGTCCATATCAAGGACCTGCGCGACCCCAAGCAGAAGGACAGCCAGTGCGACGTGGGCGAGGGGGTGATGCCGGTGCCCGCCATCTTCCGGCAGTTGCTCAAGATGAGGTTCGCCGGCAACGTGGCCCTGGAGTACGAGATCAATGAGTTCGCTCCGCTGGAGGGGATGAAAAAGTCCCTGGCCTATATGCGCGGCGTGCTCGACGGCCTGAAGGCCTGAGGATAGGCTGCCGCTTTCAGCCTCAGGCGGAACGGCGTGATTGCAGAGTCTCAGGTTGGCGACCCTGAAGCCTGAGATCTGGAACCTGAACAGGAGGTGCAGTGGAAGCGACAGCGGCGTGGCCTCGCAAGGGCCGCCTGAAGGTGGTGCTGTCGGAGGAGCAGATTCAGCGGCGCATCGCCGAGTTGGGCGCCCAGATCAGCCGAGACTACCAGGGCCGCCAGTTGCACCTGGTCTGCATTCTGAAGGGCGCCAGCATGTTCCTGGCCGACCTGATGCGCACCTTGCAGGTGGAGGTGTCGATTGACTTCATCGCGGTCTCCAGCTACGGGAAAGGTACCAACAGCACCGGCGAAGTTCAGTTGACCAAGGACCTGGACTTCCCGCTGGAGGGGCGCGACGTGCTGATCGTGGAAGACATCGTGGACACCGGCCTGACGCTGAACTACCTCTACGGCCTGCTGAAGTCTCGCGGGCCGAACTCGCTGCGGATCGTGGCCCTGCTGGACAAGCCGTCGCGGCGGATCCAGCCAGTGGCCCTGGACTACGTGGGCTTCGAAATCCCGGACGCATTCGTGGTGGGCTACGGGCTGGACTACGCCGAGAGCTACCGCCAACTGCGCGACGTCTGCATTCTGGAAACGCCGCAAGGGATCCTGAAATAGAGATGGCCGGCCCGCGCCGTATCGTCACCGTTTCCGACCTGCCACCGGGCCCGGGTGAGTTCCGCGTCCCCTACGATGCGATACTGACGCCGCTGGCCCGCGACGAGGCCGGGCGCCGCGGACTCCTTCTCCGCGAGGTGCCGGAGGAGCAGGCCGCCCCCGCACAGGAACCCAGCCGGCTGGTGGCGCTGGGCGCCGACCACGGCGGCTTCGCCATGAAGCAGTACTTGAAACCACTGCTCGAGCAGCTCGGTTTTACGGTGAAGGATTTCGGGGTGCACCAGGAAACCCCGGTGGATTACCCGGACATCGCTTTGGCGGTGGCCCGAGCGGTGGCGCAGGGCGAGGCGGCCGGCGGCATCATTATTGATGGCGCCGGCATCGGCTCCTGCATGGTGGCTAACAAGGTGCCGGGCGTGCGCGCAGCCCTGTGCTATGATAAGGCGTCCGCCCGCAACAGCCGCGAACACAACAACGCCAACGTCTTGACCCTGGGGGGCCGCCTGATCCCCTTTGAGTTGGCCGCCGAAGTCGTGGCTCTATGGCTCCACACGCCGTTTGCCGGCGGCCGCCACGCAAAGCGCGTGGCCAAGATTGACGCGCTGGATGCGGGGCGGAAACAGTGATGGGTGATGATGAATTATGAATGATGAATCTTGAATGAGGGCTAACGTCTCTCGTTTTTGAGTGGTAATTCATCATTCGTCATTTATGTCGGCAGCAGATATCGAGGGGCTCATTGAGGCGATCACGGAGGAGATTTACCTCCGCCTGGCGGGGGTGGCGCCGGAGGGGGGTGAGTGTCCCTGTCCGGACTGCGACGGGCGGTGCCCGCCGGTCTGTGCCGGGCGGGCGCAGAAGATCGTGGACGCGGGCGCCTGCCGCGTGTCGGTGGCCCCGCCCGTCCCGGTGCGGGTGTCGGGTGAGCCTTCGCTGGCCGCGCTGATTGACCACACGTTGCTGAAGCCGGAGGCCACGCGCGAAGACATTGTGCGGGTGTGCCGCGAGGCGCGACAGTACGGCTTCGCCAGCGTTTGCCTCAATCCTTGTTGGGTGTCGCTGACCGCCGAGCAACTGCGCGGCACGCCGGTGAAGGTCTGCACGGTGGTGGGGTTCCCGCTGGGGGCGACCCTGCCGGCGGTGAAGCGTTTCGAAGCGGCAGAGGCGGTGAAGCTGGGCGCCCACGAGATCGACATGGTGATCAACGTCGGCGCTCTACGCTCCGGCGAGCTGGAGGCGGTGCGGCTGGACATTCGGGGCGTGGCCGAGGCGTGCCACGCTGCCGGCGCGCTGCTGAAGGTGATTTTGGAGACGGCGCTGCTTGACGACGAGCAGAAGGTGGCCGGCTGCCTGCTGGCGCAGGCAGCCGGCGCCGACTTCGTCAAGACCTCTACCGGCTTCGGCCCGGGCGGCGCCACCGTCCACGACGTGGAGTTGATGCGCTTCGTGGTGGAGGGGCGCATGGGGGTGAAAGCGGCTGGCGGGGTCCGCTCCCTCGAGGACCTGAAGAAGATGGTCTCGGCGGGCGCCACCCGCATCGGCGCCAGCGCCAGTGTCAAGATCATGGAGGAAGCCAAAGGGCGCGCGCCGGCGCCGCCACCCGCCGCCTCAGCCGCGCCGCCCGTGCATTAGCTCCCTACGAATCTGGAGCCTGAAGCCAAAAACCCAGAGCCTGAACACATGCCCAGGGAACCCATCCGCGTCTATGACATCGGCTCTGAGCCGGAAACGCTGCAGTTCCTCCTGCGGGCCAGCGAGGTGGTCAACAGTTCACTGGACCTGGATGAGTGCCTGCGGCGAATTGCCGAGGTGATCCGCCAGGCGGTGGACTGGGAACTGTTGGCCATCCTGCTACTGAACGAGGCCACGCAGGAACTGCGAATCCGGTATGCGGTCGGCCACAAGGAAGAAGTGGTGCAGTCGCTGAGGGTTCCGGCGGGGCAAGGCATAACCGGCGCGGCGGTCACCGAGCGGGCGGCGGTGCTGGTGCCGGACGTGCGTGCTGACCAACGCTATATCAACGCCATGGACGACGTGCGCTCGGAACTGGCCATTCCCCTGATCGCCAAGAACCGGGTGATCGGCGTGGTGGACCTGCAGAGCAGCCACCCGGGCTACTTCACTGAGCGGCACCGCGACCTGCTCTCGCTGGTGGCCGGGCGCATCGCGCAGGCGGTGGAGAACGCGCGACTCTACCGGTCCACGTTGCGGCAGGCCCGCACCCTGGCCACCCTGACCGAAATCAGCCACGAGTTCTCTTCCATCCTCCGGCTCGACGACTTGCTGCGCAAGATCGCCGAACTGGTGCGCCGCCTCATAAGCTACGACCTGTTCAACATCCTGCTGCTGGACGAGCAGCAGCACCTCCTGAAACACTACCTCCGCATCCGCTTCAGCGAGTCGGTGCGCGAGAAAGTCGACATCCCAGTGGGGCAGGGGATCGTGGGGCACGCGGTGGCCGAGCGGCGCAGCCTCCTTGTCCCCGACGTGAACCGCGACCCCCGTTACATCCGCTGCACCCCGGGGATGCAGTCAGAACTGGCCGTGCCCCTGATCACCAAGGACCGGGTGATCGGTGTCCTGGACCTGGAGAGCCACCGGCGCGGGTTCTTCACTTCGCGCCACCTGCAAACCATGGAGATGCTGGCGCCCCAGGTGGCCGTCGCCATCGAGAACGCGCGTCTCTACGAGCGGCTGGCGCGGGATGAGGCGCGGTTGGAATACGACCTGCGCGCAGCCCGGGAACTGCAAGCCAGCCTGCTGCCCCCCTGCTGCCCCGACATCCCGGGGATCCAACTCTGCGCCCGCTACGAACCGGCGCGTGAACTGGGCGGCGACCTCTACGACTTCCTCGAGTACCCGCCGGAGGGCGAACCGCGCCAGGCGCTGGGGATTTTCACCGGCGACGTGAGCGGGAAGGGGGCGCCGGCTGCCCTTTACGCCGCGCTCTCGCACGGCCTGATCCGCACCCTGGCCCAGCGGCGGCAGCCGGCGGCCCAGGTCCTGGCCCGGCTCAACAAGGTGCTGTGCGAGCGCCGTGTGGAAGCGCGCTCGCTGGCCCTGGCGGTGGCCCTGCTCGACCTGGAAGCTCCTGCCCTGGAAATCGCCAACGCTGGCCTGCCCCATCCCATCTTCTGCCGCGACAGCGAAATCCTGCCGGTCCGCGTGGAGGGAGTGCCCCTGGGATTGCTGGAGAGTGTGGAGTACGAGTCCACCGCGCTGAAGTTACGGCCGGGGGACACGGCGGTCTTTTACAGTGACGGCATTACCGAGGCCTTGAATCGCGACCAGGAGGAATTCGGACGCAGCCGCCTGCGGGACGTGATTCAGGCCCATTGCGCCGGGACGGCGGTCCACCTGGTAGAGCGGATTTTCGAGGCCGCCGAGAACTGGGCGGCCGGGCGCCCGGCCTCGGACGACCGCACGGTGGTGGTGTTGAAGATGGGGGAGGGGGCTGGCAGCGACGCGTGTTCCTGCCCGTCCTGCGCACGCCGAGCCACCCCGCCCTAGGAAGCTGCGAATCAGGAGGTTGTGGAGGACAGCATCAGGCCGCCTCTGGGTCTGGGTTCCATGCGCTTGACGCACTTCCCTTATCGCCGCGGCCGCCTCTGCTGCGAAAGCGTGGCGGCCGAGAAGATCGCCGAGGCGGTCGGGACCCCCGTCTACGTTTACAGCCGCGCGGCCATAGAGCGGGGCTTCCGCCGCTACCATTGCGCTCTCGCCGATCACCCCCACACCATCTGCTACTCGGTCAAGGCCAACTCAAACCTGGCCATCCTGCGCCTGCTGGCGGGGCTGGGCGCGGGCTTCGACATCGTCTCGGGCGGGGAGTTGCACCGCGTGCTGAGCGCCGGGGGCGATCCCCGGGGCGTGGTTTTTTCCGGTGTCGGCAAGACGGTGGCGGAGATTGACGCGGCGCTGGAAGCCGGGATCTTGCTGTTCAACGCGGAGTCAGAAGAGGAACTGAAGCTGCTCGCGCGGCGGGCCCGCGCGGCCGGCAAGAAAGCCCCGGTGGCCCTGCGGGTCAACCCCGACGTGGACGCGGGGGCGCACCCGTACATCTCGACCGGACTGCAGCGCCACAAGTTCGGCGTCCCGATCGCACGGGCCGAAAAGCTTTACCGGCGCGCGGCCACGCTGGGCTCTTTGGACGTGGCCGGGGTCAGTTGCCACATCGGCTCGCAAATCCTGGACATCGCTCCCTTGCTGGAGGCGCTGGAAAAGCTGCTGGATTTGGCCGGGCAGCTCCGCCGCCAGGGATTCGACATCCGCTTTCTGGATCTGGGCGGCGGCCTCGGTGTCCCCTACCGGAGGGAGGAGACGGGGCCCGATGTGGCCGAATACGCCAGCCGCGTCGTGATGGCTGCTTCGGCTTCTCGCGACAGCTACCACCTGCTGCTGGAGCCCGGGCGCTCCATCGTCGCAGAGGCGGGACTGCTGCTGACGCGCGTGCTGTACCGCAAGCGGAACGGCCCCAGGAACTTCGTCGTTGTGGACGCGGCCATGAACGACCTGTTGCGCCCGGCGCTCTACGGCTCCTACCATGAG
>CAYVGN010000037.1:9917-13503 GCA_964451215.1 uncultured Acidobacteriota bacterium | reverse complement strand
CCCCAACAGCCCCTCGGCCCGGCGGCCGTCCTCGGGCCTTACGTGCAGCTCCATGTCGAGCGCGCCCGCCTCCTCCTGATCGGGCATGGCAAACCCGGCCGCGCGCAGGTTGTTGACGATGCTGTGGGCCGCGGGATCAAAGGGCCTCTGGCGGAAGCTGAGCACCCGGGCGATACCCGCGCGCGCCAGCAGGCGATGGAAGCGCGGCGCGCTCTCCAGCAACACGGCGAAGTCGTAGCGCGCAGCGCGCATACGCCGCGTTAGCCGCTGCTTCTCCAGCGAAAGCCACCACGGCAAGTTGCGATGACGCAAGCGCAGCACCTGCGCGACGTGCGGACTGGTCTCCAGCAGCGGCGCGGCGGCCTCGGCGCACAGGAAGTCAATAGTGGCTTCCGGATAGCGGCGGCGCAGCGCGCGCACTACCGGGGTGGCCATGAGCGTATCGCCCAGGGCGCCCGCCCGCACCACCAGAATCTTCCTTGCGCCTTCCTGGTTCAAGCGATCTCGGATTTCGCCGTGTCCGGGACCTGTCCCTCTATGCTACAGTCTTGTCAACCCCGGGGCGCGGAATTCGGAATGTGGAGCGCGGAGCGTAACTGGTGACTCCGCCCTCCGCGTTCCTCGTTTCGCGTGCCAGTGCGGGGAGGTCGTTATGCGACGTACTCTGACGCCGCTCGTCCTGCTCCTGCTGGTTGCGTTGCTCGGCCAGCCTGCCCCGGTTGCGGCGTCCCCGCCGCTTCCGGGAGCGGCGTTGCGGGCGCCCGCCGAAGCCAAGGCGACCGTGAGCGGCTTCCTGACGGGCCGGGTGAGCAAGAGGCCGCTCGCCAAGGCCTGGGTGCTGCTGGGCCGCCTGACCCGCGATGCCGACGGCAGGCCAACCGACCTGATCTTGACTCAATTTGGCGCCACCACCGACGACAAGGGCTACTTCCAGATCAAGGACGTGCCGCTGGGGAGTTACACGCTGGTCTACCGGCCCGCCCCCGGGCCGCCGCTGAAAGGCGGCGGCAAGATCGCGGTGCGCAGCCTCTCGATGGGAATCCGCTCGTTCATGCCCATGATCCGTGACAAGGAGGTCGGTACCGCCACCCCGTTCGACGAGCGCCAGTGGACCCCCGAGTTCACCTTGCTGAAAGGGCACACCCTCTATGCCGTGCCGCTGGGCGGGTTGATGAAGATCTGGAACGGCTCGGTGCGCAGCGGCCGCCAGGGGCCCTTCATCGAGATGCGCCGCAACCTGATCTGGACGCAGGACGTGCAGAAAGACGTGCAAGTCAAGTTCGAGGCCTGGAGCTTCTGAAGGCGGAATGCGGGGCTGGGAAGGCGCAAGCAGCATTCCTGCACCCGCCCCGCCTTCAGCACGCTGCGCTCCGCAGCCGGCTAATCCGCTTCGACCTTGGCCTCGTCCACCAACATCACCGGAATGTTATCCCGGATAGGGTAGACACGCTTGCACTGCCCGCACTTCAGCCCCGTGTCCTCATGGACCAGCCTGACCGGGGCCTTGCAGACCGGACACACCAGGATGTCCAGCAGTTCCTTGTCGATGGCCATTCCCCTGCTCCTCGTACCGTGACCGCCTGGTTTCTACCCGGTGACGCCCTCTATGCGTCTATGCGCCTAGCCTTCACGACGGTACTCAAGGGAAGAAACTAGGCGGTCACGGCACTCGTTCTTCCTACCGGCTCGATGCATACGGGAATTCAACATAACCGGCACTGTTCCGCTCGCCATAGCAAACAGCCCTACCGATGCAAGTACTCAGGCACCAAGAGGACATGTTCCGGGCATAGGCTCTGCAGCCGGCGGTCGTAGGTCAGAAGCCTGGAGCCGGTGTGGACGGCCGTAGCCACAAAGAGCATGTCATAGGGCGAGTGGCGCTTGGCTACCGCGAGGCTCAACGCCCGCTGCCAGACCGCATCGGTTGGCACGACCCCGGTCACCAACGCCCTGGCCTCCAGGAACAGTTCGCACGCGGCCTGCAGGGACAGGCTCCGGCAGCAGACCGACTGCCAGAGGACGTTTAAGAGTTCGGCCCGAAACAGCTCCGGAACCACGACGGCGCGCGTCTTTTCAAAAGCGTTCGCGCACTCTTCCCACAAGCCCGGCGACCGCAGCAGCGCGTAGGCGAAAACCATGGTGTCGAAGACCAAGCGAATCTCCTACTGCCGTCCTGCCTTGATCCATCTGCGGATCTCGCGAGCCGTGACAGAGGGAAACCCGGGCGGGCGCTCGCGGATCCGCTTCAAGACCTCCTGGCGCGACAGGTAGCGGTCACGCAGGAGTTCGCGCACCTCGCTCTCCATCGAGCGATTGTTGCTGGCAGCAACCGCCTTGATGCGCTTGACAAGGTCTTCCGGCAACTTCCGGATCGTAATGGTGGCCACTGGGTCCCTTCCCCACGTACTGTACTGCGTGGGGTCGGGGCATGCAAGCGTTATGCTAGCACACGACCCCCGGCGTGAGCGGCTTAGGGCGCCACCGCGATGGGGCGCGCTTCGCGACAGGAGCGCTGCGCGGCCAGCGAGATGGCCAGGGCCTGGCGCCCGTCGGCGCCGGTCACCCGCGGCTCGCGGCCCGTGCGCAGCGTCTCGACAAAGTCGCGCATCTCGGCCAGGTAGGCGTCCGCGAAGCGCACCAGCCAGTGGTCCACCACGTCGTAGGCGGCGCCAGCGGCGCTGAGGACCACCTGCTGAGTCTGGCGCAGGTAGCCGACCTGGATAGTGCCCCGGGAACCGACTATCTCCGTGCGAATGTCGTAGCCATAGCCCGCGTGCCGGAAAGACTCCACGTTGCCGATCCCGCCTCGGCTGAACCGCAGGTTGACCACGCCGGCGTCCACCGGGTCCAGCCCGGCATACTCGGCCGCCCCTAAACCGGCTGCAAAGGCATGCACTTCAGCCACCTCGTCGCCCATCAGCCAGCGCGCCAGGTCGAACTCATGGATGCTGGAGTCGAGGAAGATGGTCGCCTCCAGCCCCGCCTCGAAGTAGCTGGGCGGCGGGGGTTCCGGGTCGCGTCCGATGGCCTTGAAGATGAAGGGGGCGCCGATCTCGCCGGCCTCGATGCGCTTCTTGGCTGCCGCGTAGGCGGGGTCATAACGCCGCATGTGGCCGATCTGGAAGCAGACGCCCGCCCGGGTGACTGCCGCCAGGGCGGCGTCGGCTTCCTCCAGCGAGGTGGTCAGCGGCTTCTCGCAAAGGATGTGCTTACGGGCGGCGGCCGCCGCCTGGATGGCGTGGGCGTGGTGCTTGGCCGGCGACGCGATCACCACCGCGGCGATGTCGTTGCGCTCTACCAGCGCTTCCACGCTGTCGTAGGCGTTTTCTACCTCCAGTTCGGCAGCTACCTGGCGGGCCCGTTCCCGGTCGGCGTCGGCCACCGCCACCAGGCGCGCCCCGGGCACCAGCCGGCAGACGTTTTCCGCGTGCCGCTTCCCCATCATCCCCACTCCCACCACACCCACGCCAAGCTTCGTCATGGTTACTCCTCCGGTTCTGGCAGTGCGCATCTATCAGCGAAGAGTTAAAAGTGAAGAGTGAAGGCTGAAGAGTCAAGAGCGTTGTGCTGCTCATTCGTCATTCTT
>CAYVGN010000037.1:0-9817 GCA_964451215.1 uncultured Acidobacteriota bacterium | reverse complement strand
CTCTTTGGCGCCCTGCCAGTGCGCCGTCCCCAGGCAATCGGCGCCCGTGTCGCCGCCGCCGACGATGACCACACGCCTCCCGGCAGCCGCCGGGGACGCCCTGTTGACCAGCGCCAAAGCGCTGGCCTGTAACCCTGCGACCAAGCCCGCCAAAGCGGGCGGCGGGATCCGCATCATTGTAGGGACAGAGGGGGCTGCCGACGCTGGCGCTGTTTCCGTGGACCGGATGCTCGCCTTAGTCCAGCCAGGGACGAGCCCCCACGAATTTCAGGACAAACCCGGCTGTTCTGTCGTTCTTAACTTCCCGTTGCGCCGCGCGCCCCTCTGGCGTTAGCTTCAAGAGAACAGGGAGGCGCGGTCATGCCAACAGCTAACCGGACATCTCTCTCGATTTTGTTTCTGTTTCTGGCTTTTGCCGTCCTGCTCCACGCGCAGGTGGACACGGCCCGCATCACCGGCACCGTTACAGACCAAACGGGCGGCCGCATCCCCGGGGCGAAGGTCACCATCCGCAACCTGGAAACCAACATCACGGTGGAGACCACCGCCAACGAAGTGGGTGTTTACCGTTCCGTGCCGTTGCGCATCGGACTCTACTCGGTCTCCGCCAGCAAGGAGGGGTTCAAGACCGCCGTCCGGGACGGCATCCACCTGGAGTTGCAGCAGGAAGCGGTGGTGGACCTGGTCTGCCCGGTGGGCTCGGTGGCCGAGCAGGTGGTGGTGACGGCGGACGCGCCGCAACTGCAGGCGCACAGCGCTTCGCAGGGGCAGGTGATCGACCTGAAGAAGATCGTGGACCTGCCGCTGAACGGGCGCGACTACCTGCAACTGGCCCGGCTCACCTCGGGGGCCAGCTATGCCGCCGCCGGCTCGCGCTTCGGGGGCTTTAGCTCCAGCGGCCTGCGCGCCAGCCACAACAACTACCTGCTGGACGGTATGGACAACAACAGCAACCAGCATGCCGCCACCGGCCGTACGGCCCAGGCGGTGGAACCGTCGCTGGCCGCGGTCGAGGAGTTCAAGGTGGAGACCAACACCTACTCGGCCGAGTACGGGCGCAACCTGGGCGGTGTGGTCAACGTCAGCACCAGGTCCGGCACCAACGCTTTCCACGGGCAGTTGCTAGAGTTCCTCCGCAACGAGGCGCTGGACGCCAAGAACTTCTTCGACGACCCGCAGGAGCCCAATCCCCCGTACAAGCGGAATCAGTTCGGCGGGGCGCTGGGCGGGCCGATGCGCAGGGACAGGAGCTTTTTCTTCTTCGACTACGAAGGCACGCGGTTCCATTCAGCCGACACCGTGCTCTCCACCATCCCCACCGAACTGGAGCGGCGGGGCGACTTCTCGCAGTCGGTCTTGCGCGCTGCCCCGGTGCGTATCTTCGACCCTCTGAGCTACGACGCCGCCACCCGCAGCCGCCGCGAGTTTCCCGGGGCCGTGATTCCGCCGCAGCGGATTGACCCAGTGGCGCGGGCGGCCGCCGATCTCTACCCGCTTCCCAACCGCGCCGGCATCGTCAACAACTTCCTTTACAACCCGGTGGACCGGGAGAGCACCACCAAGTGGGATGCGCGGCTGGACCACCGGTTCAGCGCCAACGACAGCCTCTTCGGGCGCTTCAGCTATCTGGAGTTCACCCACTACGGCGGCCCCACCCTGCCCCCGCCTGCCTACGGCGGCGGTGACGCTTCCACCACCTGGACCAATGGCGGCCGCTCCTTCGTGCTGAACCACACCCACATCTTCACCCCGGCCCTGTTCAACACCCTGAAGCTCGGCTACAACCGGCTGATCAGCAAGCGCACCGCGCCCACCAGGGAAAACCTGAACCAGCGGATCGGCCTGAAAGGGCTGCCACTGGACCTGCCGGGCCTGGCCATCTTCAGCATCACCGGCTACCGCGGCCTCGGCACGCAGAATTCGACGCCGAACGTCACCGATTCCCAGACCCGCCAGCTCCTGGACGACCTGAACTGGATCCGCGGCAGGCACACGCTCAAGTTCGGCCTGAACCTGTCCTTCGTCCAGTCGCCGCACTTCCAGGTCTACCAGGCCAACGGCAATTTCACCTTCAACGGCAACTTCAGCCGGCAGAGTTCCAACAACCAGTTCGGCTCGCCGTTCGCCGATTTCCTGCTGGGAATCCCGTTCCAGTCGCAGCTTTCCAATGCGGCCTACGGCAACCAGCGCCGCCGCCTCTACCATTTCTACCTGCAGGAGGACTTGCGGGCGACTGACCGGTTGATGCTGAACCTGGGCCTGCGCTACGAGTTCACCGGGCCGTGGTTCGAGAAGTACAACCACTACGCGAACTTCGATATCGAAACGGATCCGGCCAATCCGCGGCTGCTGCTGGCCAAGGACGGCTCGCTCGCCGACCGCTCCACGCTGCGGCCCGACTACAAGAACTTCGCGCCGCGGATCGGCGTGGCTTACCGGGTGGGACAAAGGACGGTGGTGCGAAGCGGCTACGGCATCTACTACGGCGGCGTGGACAACTACGGCGACCGCTACCTGCACGCCGGCCCGCCGTTCTTCTTCCAGTCGTCCTTCTTCACCGACAGCATCCAGCCCACCATCCTGCTGCGCGAGGGCTACCCGCCCAACGCAGTCACCGCCAACGTCTCCAACTTGCAGACGATCTCCCAGGACCGGACCAACACCGCGCCCTACGCCCAGAACTGGAACTTCGCCATGCAGCGCCAGTTGACAGCCAACTGGATGGTGGAAGCCGGCTATTACGCGTCGAAGGGGTCGCACCTGTTGATCCGCCGCGACGCCAACGCCCCGCCCCCAGGCCCAGGCAACATCAACGAGCGGCGGCCCTACAAGTCGCTCCAGGTTCCCGGCCTGCCTTACCTGGTGCAGCCGCTGACCGACATGTTCCGGCGCGAGTGGGCGGGCAACTCCAATTTCCACTCCTTGCAGGCCCGCCTGGAGAAGCGCTTTTCCGGCGGCCTGGGCCTGCTGGCCTCCTACTGCTGGTCGAAGGCGATCAGCGACGGCCGTGGCGGAGCCGACGCGGGAAACACCTCGGGCGAGCCGCAGAACCCCTACAACCTGAAGCTGGAGCGCTCGCTGGCCGACGAGCACCGCGCGCAGCGCTTGGTGGTCAGCTACAACTACGACCTGCCCTTGGGCAAGGGCCGCCGGTTCCTGGACGGCACCGGCCCGGCCCTGGAGCTGCTACTGGGAGGCTGGTCGGTGGGCGGCATCGCCACCCTTTCCTCTGGGCGCCTGGTCACCGCCGGCGTCCAGGGCAATCCTTCCAATACTGGCACCACCAACCGGCCCGACCAGGTCGGCAATCCGAAGCTGCCCCGCTCCCAGCGCCGGCTGGATCGCTGGTTCAACACCGACGCTTTCCGTGCAAACGCGCCCTACACTTACGGCAACGCCGCCCGCAATACCATCGAAGCCCCGGGCCTCGTCAACTTCGACCTCGGGCTCTACAAGCACTTTTCGATCGGCGAGCAGGTGCAGGTGCAGTTCCGCGCCGAGTGCTTCAACCTGACCAATACGCCTCACTTCGGCGCGCCCGGCGCAACCCTGGGCACCAACCAGTTCGGGGTCATTTCCGGCGCCGACGACCCGCGCATCTTCCAGCTCGGGCTGCGCCTGCGCTTCTGATCCGGACCAGAGCACAATGTTCCCCAGACTTGGGGCGAGCGTAAACCCGCGGCAGGAAGCCAGAACGGCGCCTGGTCCTTGCCCACTTGCCTGCCCCTGCTGCTGCCGGCAGCGGCGCCTTCCCAGCGGGTCTACAAGGTCAGCGTGAAAAAAAGAGTGATGGTGGCGTGAAGTGATGCGGAGCTCCGACCTTGTGAGAAGGGGGACAGGGCGCTTGCTTGCGGCGCCCTCTCTTACTGTTGCGCTTCGGTTCTTACCCACCCCGGCGCTTGCGATGTTCTTTCAGGAGGCAGCGGTCCATCACTACCATCAGGCCAGCCCGGCGGGCGCGCCGGGCGGCTTCCGCATCCTCCACCCCCTCCTGCATCCAGATGGCGCGGGCCCCGATCCTGATGGCAGAATCCACGATAGGCCCTACGAGCTCGGAGCGGCGGAAGATGTCCACCAGGTCCACCTTCTCGCCGATGTCTTCCAGGCAGGAGTGCGCCGTCTCTCCCAGAACCTCCTTTTCGTAGGGGTTGACCGGGATGATGCGATAGCCGGCGCGCTGCATGTATTCCGAGACCCCGTAGCTGGGACGGTAGCGCTTGCTGGAAAGCCCGACGACAGCGATGGTGTGGCAGCTCCCCAGGATGCGGTCAATTTCGCTCTCGATATCGGCCATCTGCTGCGCTCCGCTGCGCCAACCGGCAGCGCCAGCCTCCTGCCAGACCTTCGGGGGTTGCCGCGCCCGTTGCCCTAAGCAGGAATGCGCGCGGCCACCGCCACGCGGCGCAGGGTTTCCACCACCCTCTCGTTCTCAGCCCGCTGGCCCACCGTCACCCGCAGGCCGCTGGGAAAGCCGTTCTCCTTCATGGGGCGCACGATCACGCCCTCGCGCAGCAGCAACTGGAACATCTCGTTGGCGTCGCGCCCTGTCTCGATGAGAATGAAGTTGGCGGCCGAGGGAACGTGGCGAATACCCAGCTCGTCGAACCGCTGGCGCAGCCAGGCCATTTCCCGGCGGTTGTTCTCCACCGAGGCCTCCACGTGCTCGCGGTCGTCGAGCGCGGCCATGGCCGCCACCTGGGCGACGCTGGCGGTGTTGAACGGGCTGCGCACCAGGTTCAGGCAGTTCACCAGGCTGGCCGGGCCGATGCCGTAGCCGATGCGCAGCCCCGCCAGCCCGTACACCTTGGAGAAGGTGCGCAGCACCAGCACGTTCGGGCGCCGGCGCACGTACTCCAGCGAGTGCGAGTAGTCGGGGTCGTCCACGTATTCGGCGTAGGCCTCGTCCAGCACCAGGATCACGTTCTGCGGCAGTTGGTCGAGAAAGCGGTCCACCTCGCCGGCCCGTCGGTAGGTGCCGGTGGGGTTGTTGGGGTTGGCGAAGAAAACCACCCGCGTGCGCGGCGTGACGGCCGCGGCCATGGCGTCCAGGTCGTAGGTGTAATCCCGCAGCGGGACGCGGCGCAGCGTGGCCCCGATCATCTGGGCCACGATGTAGTACATGACGAAGGAGCCCTCGGCGGTGATCCCCTCCGCCTCGCCCTGCAGGAAGGCCTTGGCCACCATCTCGATGATGTCGGTGGTGCCCGAGCCCAGCAGCACTTCGTCGGGGTGAACGCCCAGGCGCTCGGCCAGTTTGTGCCGCAGGTAGTAGCCCTGGCCGTCGGGGTAGCGGTGGACCTTGGCGAGATAATCGCGGACCGCCTGCACGGCGCGCGGCGAGGGACCGAGCGGGTTCTCGTTGGAGGCCAGCTTGATGGCGCTGATCTTCAGCTCGCGCTCCACCTCTTCGATGGGCTTGCCGGGAACATAGGGATGAAGCGCGCGGATGTGCGGTGGGAGGAAATCCTCGATGCGTTTCATCAACTGTGCAGGTCCAAAGGCCCCACGGTCCAAAGGTCCCAGGTCCCAATCAGACGGCTCGCTACACCTTGGACAACCAGACCTTGGACCCTTGGGCCCTTTCGTCAGGCGCGGGCGCGCCGTTCCACTCCCGGACCGCTGCCGGCCTTCCTGCCGGCCGGCTCGCGCTGGCGTTCTTGCGCGGCCGCCTTCTGAGGATGCAGGCGCCGGAACCGCTCTACCTCGTGCGGCTGCAAGTAGCGGAACTCGCCCACCGGCAAATCACCCAATTCCAGGAAGCCGACCTTCACCCGCTTCAGTTTTTCCACCACGTGGCCGACGCGGGCGAACATGCGCCGGATCTGGTTCTGCCGGCCCTCGATGATCTCCACCTCGTACCAGGGACTGGGTGCAGCGCGCAGCAGGTGGATCTTGGCGGGCGCCGTCCGCACCCCGTCCAGCCGGATGCCCCGCCGCAACTTCTCCAGGTCCGCCTCCTGAAGCTGCCCACTGACCTTCACCCAGTAGGTCTTGGGGATGGCGGAACTGGCCGACATGAGCAGGTTGGCAAAATCGCCGTCGTTGGTCAACAGCAGCAGGCCCTCCGACTGGTAGTCCAGGCGGCCCACCGGGTAGGCGCGCTCCCGGACCCCGCGCAGCAGGTCGGTGACCTTGCGCCGCCCTTCCGGGTCGAACATGGTGGTGACGTAGCCGCGCGGCTTGTTCAGCACGATGTAGACCTGCCGTTGCGGCATCCGCACCAGCTTGCCGTCCACCTTGATGTGGTCCCGCTCGATGTCGGCCTTGGTGCCCAGTTCGCGGATCACCCGGCCGTTCACCGCCACCCTCCCGGCCAGGATGTACTCCTCCGCCTTCCGCCGGCTGGTGATCCCGGCGCGGGAGAGGATCTTCTGCAGACGCTCCTCCATCTTCCGAATGGGGAATGCGGATTGCGGATCGCGGATCTAAATCCACAATCCGAAATCCGCACTCCGAAATCCTCTAGCTTGCGGCAGCCCGGGTCAGCTCCTCGAACTCCTTCAAGCTGGGCAGCTCGCTCAGGTCCTTCAGCCCGAATTGCACCAGGAAGTCACGAGTGGTGCGGTATAGGATGGGGCGACCGATCACTTCCTTGCGCCCCGCGGTGGTAATCAGCTTCTTCTCCAGCAGGGTCTTGACAACGGCGGCGGCGTTTACGCCCCGCACCTGTTGGATTTCCGGCAGGGTCACCGGCTGGCGGTAGGCAATGACCGCCAGCGTTTCCAACGCGGCCAGCGAGAGTTTCACCGGTGGCTTGAGCGACTTGACGAAGCGCCGCACGGCCTCGTGGTGCTGCGGCTTGGTGGCCATCCGGTACCCGCCGGCCACCTGCTTGACTTCCATGCCCCGCGACTCGCCCTGGTATTCCGCGGCCAGGGCCTCGAGGATCGCCTGGACATCGTGGGTGGCGGGCGCGTTGTCGGGCGCCACCTCGGCCAAGGCGGCCGCGATCTGCTCCGCGGTCACCGGGTCCTCAGCCACGTACACAATCGCTTCAACAGCAGGCTTCCAATTCATCGGCTAGGCGAAGCCAATCATGGATGAGGAATGCTGAGTTATGAAGGATAGGCCGGCCAGCCATTCATAACCCATCATTCATCACCCTTCGGCATCATCCTTCCTTGCGGCCCGTCGCGACTTCCCCCTCCTCCAGCAACTGCTCCAGCGGATGCTGGCTGTACAGGCGATGGAATCCACGGTGCTTGCGCAGGTAAATTTCACCGAAGGTCTGCTTCTGCCGCAAGACGATCGCCTGCAACCGTACCATCTCCAGTATAGCCAGGAACAAGGTAATCAGGGCGCGGCGGGTGGGGAATAATCCGAACAGTTCCCCCAGCGCCAGTGCCTGGCGCGTCTCGGCCAGGCGGTCGCGCAGCATCTCCACCGCCTGGATGGTGGTGATCTCCTCCGGCTCGATGTCCAGCCGCGGCCGGCTCCGGGCGCGTTCCAGCACCTGCTGAAAGGTCTTCACCAGGTCGTAGAGGGTTACCGCCAGCCCCGGCTCGTCGGAATCGTCCACGAACTCCTTCAGCGCCGGGTTCGACCAGGCGGCTGCTTCCAGCACCTGCTTCTCGTGCAGCATCTGGGCGGCGTTCTTGAACTTCTCGTGCTCCAGGAGTTGGTTCACCAGCTCGGCGCGCGGGTCCTCCTGCTGGTCGGGCGGCGCGTCCGGGTCCCTGGGGAGCAGCATCCTGGACTTGATGTAGATCAGCGTGGCGGCCATGTAGATGAACTCGCCAGCCACGTCAATGTTCTGCTCCTGCAGCCGGTGGATATAGTCCAGGTACTGGGCGGTGATCCGTGCGATAGGGATGTCGTAGATATCAATTTCCTGCTTGCGGATCAAGTCGAGCAGCAGGTCGAGGGGCCCTTCGTAAGTGTCCAGGGCAATGTTGAGGGGCGCGTCCACAATCGCATTCTAGCACCAAGTTCAAAGTTCAAAGTCCAAAGTGCGCCGCCAGTGGCGGTACCACTTCGGATTCCTGGACCTTGGGCTTCGCACCTGGGTCAGCGGACGCGGGTGGCGGTGACTTGGACCTGGAAGCTGCGCCTGGAATTCGGCTCGTCCAGGGTGAACAGCACCGTGGGCTTGCCGAAGGGCAGCAATACTTCGCTCTCCGCGCGGAACTGGCGGACGACCGGCACATTCGGCGCAATCCTCAACTTTTCCGCCTCGCCGCTGGGTGTCACTACCGACGAGACCTCGACGGAGGTGAAAACCCCAACGCCGGCTTCGCCCCGATCGCGGGCTCTGGCGTCAATGTTGACTCCGATGTCGTAGTATTGCCACTGGCCAGGGTTGGCGGAGACGGGGACGCGATTGCCGACGCGCAGCTTGCCCGGCCGCTCGGCGTCCACCAGCATGCTGTACTCGTGGGCGTCGGTCCGCTTCCCGCTTTCCAACTCACTCAGGAGATAGTCCAACTTGTACACGCGGCCGGCTTCTACGGGCGCCGCCGCAGCGCGAGCTGCTTCCGGCTTGGGTTCCTGCTTCTTTTCCTGCTTCTGTTCCTGGGCAAACAGGGAAAGCGGCAGGGCCAGAGCAGCAATCAAGAGAAGTCGGGACAACATGTTCGCTCCTTTATTTCGACACCGAGGCTTCCTGCGGTATCTCGGTGCGTGACTCCAAAGGCGGGATTTTCAGCTCGGCGACAGAGATGGCGGGAATCTTCAGCTCGGCCGGCGGCGGTTCCTTCGGGAACATTTCCGCCGGCAGCCGGAGGCTGGCCAGCTCCTCCGGGGTCAGCACGCGAATGCTGCGTGGCAGCGAGACCCGCTTGCTTGCGCTCGCCCCCCTGACTTGCCGTGGAAGGCGCACAACGGTCAACCGAAGGCTGGCAGCCGGGACTGAAGCGTGTAAGGGCGGCGGAGGCATGCCGGCGCGGGGCAGAAGCAGCGCCCCGATGGCCAGCAGCACGCCAGCGGCCAGCGGCGCCGGCAGCCAGAGCCAGCGCGGTGGCACGGGCAGGCCGCCGCGGCGACGCTGCGCCGCCTCAGCTACCCTGACCTCCAGCCGCCACGCAAAATCCTCAGGCGGCTCGACGCGGCTGTAATGCCGCAACCCCTCTTCCAGCAGCCGGTCAATCTCTTCCCGGTTCATGGTTTCTTCCCTAACAGGCTGTCCAATTTCTGGCGGAGCAACTGGCGCGCTTGAAACAGCCGGGCGCGGACCGCAGCCGGCTTCAGCCCCATCACCTGGCCGATCTCCTCGGCGCTCAGTTCCTCGACGGTGGAAAGCAGCAGCGGCTGGCGCAGCTTACGCGGCAGCGAGGCGATCAAAGCTTCCAGCAGCCGCTCGATCTCGCGCCCGGCCGCGATTTCCTCGCCGCTGCGGCCCGCCCGGTGCTGGTCCCGCACCGTTGCCGCCAGTTCCTCCGGGTCGAGGGGCGCGGCCGAAGGCCGGTTCCTGCGGAGCCGGTCGGAGGCCACGTTCCAGGCGATGCGGGCCACCCAGGCCTTGGTGTCGGCCACGCGGGCCAGCCGGCTGCCGGCCCGCCACACCCGCAGAAAGGCCTCCTGGGCCGCGTCTTCGGCGTCGTGGTGGTTGCGCAGCAGGCTGTAAGCGATCTGATAGACCATGCGCTGGTGCTCTTCGACCAGGGCTGTGACGTCCCGCGCTTCCTCGCCCAGGGTCAACTCCGCCGCCAATTCCATCCTCGATACTGAAGACCGGGGCAACGGCATCTGCGTTGGAGAAAAATTTCACCTGCAACGCCGGCATCCTGCCGAATGTGACTTGCTTTAGCTGGCGAGACGCCGCAGTTCTGTCATTCCGAGCGCAGCGATCCCGCAGGGCGGGATGCTTTTCGACCCGAAC
>CAYVGN010000036.1:0-13700 GCA_964451215.1 uncultured Acidobacteriota bacterium | reverse complement strand
CCATCAACAAGCTGCCCTCGGAGCTGTCCGGGGGCATGCGGCGGCGCGTGGCCATTGCCCGCGCCTTCGTCGGTGGTCCGCCCCTGATGCTCTACGACTCGCCCACCGCCGGCCTGGATCCGGTCACCGCCCAAAGCATCATCACCCTGATCATCAAGTTCGGCGACCTGGAAAGGGTCACCTCCCTGCTGGTGACCCACCGGCTGCAGGACGCCCACATGCTGGCCAGCTATTACTTCGACGAGAGAGCCAACGGCCTGCTGCCGGCCGAGCAGGACGGCCGCCGGGTGGACACCCTGACCTCTTTCCTGGTGCTGCGCGAAGGGGAAGTGGCTTTCGACGGCGGCCAGGAAGAACTGTCCGGCTCCAAAGATCCGTACGTGAGAAAATTCATCGGCTAAGTGTCGGGAGGCGTCATGCCGCAAAGCAAGCAACTGAGGTGGAGCAAGCTGCGTGTCGGTCTACTTGTGCTGGTCAGCCTGATCATCTTTATGGTCGCTGTCGTGCTGATTTCCGGAGAGGGGTTCCTGGAGCGCAAGTACACCCTGCGCACCTATATGGACGACGCCGGAGGCCTGCGCATGGGCGACCCGGTGCGGCTGGCGGGGATCAACGCCGGCAACGTGGAAGAGATCCGCATCTCCGGAAGCCATGACCCCAAGCGCGCCATCGAGGTGGTGATGCGGGTGCGGCGCAAGTACCTGGGGGAGGTTCGCGCCAACTCGGTAGCGCTGCTGCAGTCCGAGGGGCTGCTTGGCCAGCGCTTCATTGACATCACGCGCGGCACCCCGCCGGCGCCCGCCCTCCCGCCGGGGGGCGAGGTCAAGCTCAAGGAAACACCGGAAATCAGCGAGGTGGTGGCCACCAGCGCCGACGTCATGGTGAAGCTGAACCGCATCGCCGCCCGGGTGGACAACGTCATGGCCCAGGTGGAGTCCGGCAAGGGCAGCCTCGGCAAGATCATTTACGACGAGTCGCTCTACCAGAAAGCCAACCGCAGCGTGGACGAGGTACAGCGGCTGGTTGCCCACGCCGCCGCGGGACGGGGCTCGCTGGGCAAGCTGCTCACCAGCGAAGAACTGTACGACAACCTGAACAGCACCCTGCGAAAGGCCGACGGGATCGTCGAGGACGTGCGCCGGGAAAAGGGCTCGCTGGGCAAGATCCTCTACGACCCCGGCCTCTACAACCGGGCGGACCAGTTACTGGCCAATGCCAACAGCGTCGTCGAGGGAGTCGAGAAGGGACACGGCTCGCTGGGACGATTTGTCAAGGATGAAGCGCTTTACAATCGGGCCAACACCGCCATCGCCAACCTGGACAGGATCAGCGAGCGGCTGGAAAAAGGTCAGGGGTCGGCCGGCCGGCTGCTGAATGATCCGGCGCTCTACAACAACGTGAACACGTTCACCCAGGAGCTGCGCACCCTGGTCGCCGACTTCCGCCAGAACCCCAAGAAGTTCCTGACCATCAATTTCAAGCTCTTCTGACGCCTTCGACTGGCTAACTGCCCAGAAAGGAAGCGGAACAGGAAAAGCGCCGGGGGCCTGTCACCGGGCTCTCAGCCGTTGCTTCACGATCCTTTCCAGATCGTCGAGGATCTCCGGCATCTCCAGGACACGCGAGAACTCCCCCACCCAGTGGCGAACCCGCTCGAGATCGGCGCTAGGATTCGCCGCCAGAAGCCCGTCAACATCGTGCAGGTCTATGGCACGGTGCGCAACCGCCTTCATAATGATGAGATCCTCGGCGGTGGGTAGGGGCAGCGAGATGTCGGCAAGATTCCTGCGCTCGGAACGGGCAATGCTTTCTTGCTCGAAGGGGAGCGCGCCGAGGGAAATATCCACGTCCACGCCGCTGGGCTCGTGGCGCAGTAAGAGCACGCGCGACTGCTGCGCAAAGGCCAGCACATCTGGCAATCGGGGAACGAACCCGAAACGCCTTCCCGCATCCAGAAAGTCTTCCGGAGTGGTTTCCCCCAGCAGGATGACGGCGTCCACATCCCGCGTGATTCGCGGTCGCCCCAACAGGGCCGTGGCAACAGCGCCGATGATGATACCGGGGACTTTTGTGGCCTCCAGCCAGCCGACCAGGTCGCGCAGCGCTTCGTACAGCCGGACGAGGAATTCTTTATGATGCGCCACGATGCGAACTCTTCAGGCGAATCCACCGCCTGCGCACGTCCTCTACCTCCGCCGCAAGCGCCTCGGCCCAGCCGAAAGCCTCGACGGCTTCCATCATCGCCGCCAGTTGCTTCACTTTAAGTTCCAGCGGCGCGTTTCGCAGTTCCTGCTCTTCAATCTCGCTGATCAACTGCCACTTGGCGCGATAGGCGAGCGCTTCCTCTTTGGTCATGAGCTTGTGCCCAGTATAGTGCAACGCAAAGCAGCCTGATGCGCGAAGGTGTGCCATTGAAGCCCCGTTCATGTTACAAAGGCCGCAACGAGGGTGCCATGCGCAAAGTGCTGATGGCGGCCGTGCTCGTCCTGTTGGTAGTGGCGCTGCTTCCCCGGCAACTGTCGCCCCAGCGGGGCCGGGAGCAGCGCCCCGAACGCGGAACGCCGGGAAACCTGCTGGTTAACGTCCGCTTCGCGCTGACGGACCGCGCTTCGTCGGACTGGAGCGGGACACTGGAGGTAGCCGGGGGCCGGGCGGAGAAGCTGGAGGGATGGCACTTCCCTCCCCCCGCGCCTGCGGCCCAACCGGCTGGCCCGGCCTCACGGATCACCGGCGACGCTAGTTGGGAAGCCTACTCGCTGGCCGACCCGCCCAACCGCGGCCACGTGGATCTTTCTCCCGTTCTCCCCTCGCCCCGTCCCGTCTGGCCCCTTGGCCTGCTCATTTACCTGAGCGGCGACAGCCAGACCCGGCTCACCCTGCAGTTCCGCAAACAGGAACGGGTGAGCTTCACGGTGGGGGAGTTGGAGGGCGCGCCCGCCCGTTTTCAGGGTGGCGCGGTTGAGGCGGAGCGCCTGCCCCGGCTCGACCGCGTGGGCGGAGATGGAGGAGAAGCCGACCATCCCAGCGTCTGCCTGGCGCCCGACGGAACCGTCTGGGTGGCCTGGCAGGAGTACCAGGACGCAGGTGAGCGCGTCCTGGCCCGGCGTTTCGCCAACGGCGCCTGGGGAGAAACCCTCGCCGTGTCCGAGAAGGGAGACATATTCAAGACGGCGGTGGCCGAAGCGGGTGGCTCCGGCCTGTGGGTGGTCTGGGCGGCTCGGGATAGCGCCGACTGGCACTTGTGGGGCCGCCGCTTCGACGGCCGCGGCTGGTCGGAACTGGAGAAGCTGAGCACCACGCCGGGCCCCAACTTCAACCACCAGTTGGCGAGTGGCCGCCAAGGCCGCCTGTGGCTGGTATGGCAGGGCTTCGACGGCGGGCAATCAGACATCTTCCTGCGCATCTACGACAACGGGCGCTGGGGCCCAAGCACCCGCATCAGCGAAGGGCGGGCCAACGACTGGCAGCCGTCGGTGGCGGTGGCGGGAGCCGGCCGCGCTTGGATCGCCTGGGACACCTACACGCCCGCCTCGCAGTCGGTCGGGGCCAGCTACGACGTAATGGTCCGCAGCTTCCAGGACGGGAAGCTTTCGCCCGTTCTGCCGCTGGCCGCCAGCCCGCGCATGGAGGCCCACGCTTCGCTGGCCACCGACAGTCGGGGACGCCTGTGGGTGGCCTGGGATGAAGCGGGTGAGAACTGGGGCAAAGACTGGGGGTTCCTGTCAAAGGACCGGGGCATCGGGCTGTACATGACCCGCCGCCTCCGGGTGGCCTGCCTCGACGGCGACCGGGTGCTGGAGCCGGAAGAAGACCTGCAGGCGGCGCTGCCCCCGGAGATGCAGACTCACTCTTCCCTGCCCTCGGTGCTGGCCGGCGAAGACGGCCGCGTCTGGGTGGTGTTCCGTTACCTGGCCGGCGCGCGCACCCGTACGGCCGATTTCTGGGGCGCCAACGGCGGCTGGGAGAATGCAGCCATCTCCTACGCAGGCGGGAAGTGGGAGCGGGCCATCCCGCTGGCGCGAAGCCTGGGGCGCAACGACGGACGGCCGGCGGCCGCCTCGGCCAGAAGCGGCCCGGTGGTCGCTTATGCCAGCGACCACCGCCCCTTCCTGGCCGCACAAGTGCGGGACTACGGCGTGTACCTGAGCCAGGTGTCCGGACCCGGGGCCGGCAGCGAGGCGCGATTGCGCCCCCGCCAGGCGCCGGCGGGGGACCAGTTGCCCACGCACCCGCGCGAAGCCGAGCAGGTCCGCCGCCTGCGCGACTATCGCATCCGCCTCGCCGGCCAGACTTTCCGCATCGCACGCGGCGACCTGCACCGTCACACCGACATCTCCGCCGATGGCATCGGCGACGGCTCCCTCACCGACCTCTACCGCTACGCGCTCGACGCCGCCGCCCTGGACTTTATCGCCGTCACCGATCACGGCGCCGGCAACGACCAGGAATACTCCTGGTGGCGCACCCAGAAGTCCTGCGACCTGTTCTTCGTTCCGGGGGCGTTCACCCCGCTGTACGGCTACGAGCGCAGCATCCCTTACCCCAACGGCCACCGCAACATCGTGTTCGATCACCGGGGCCTGCGCACCCTCCCCAGCAGTCCGGAGGAGCGCCAGGGCAAGGAGGGCGCCGCCCGCTTGTACCGCTACCTGAAGGAAAACGACGGCATCGCCTTTGCCCACACCATCGCCACCGACCAGGGCACTGACTGGCGCGACAACGACCCGGCCGTGGAACCCCTGGTCGAGATTTACCAGGGCTTCCGGAACTCCTACGAGCACGAGGGAGCGCCCAAGAGCGCCACCGCCGACCGCCCCTACTTGTTCAAGAGCGGTTATCGGCCGCTGGGCTTTTACTGGAACGCGCTGGCGAAAGGCTACAAGCTGGGCGTGCAGGCCAGCTCCGACCACCTCTCCACGCACCTCTCCTATGCCTGCCTGTACACCACCGGGCTGTCACGGCGGGAACTGGTGGAGGCCATGCGCGCCCGCCGCACCTACGCCGCCAGCGACAACATCCTGCTCGACTACCGGCTGGTGGAAGCCAAGGGAGCCGAGCATCTGATGGGGTCGTCGGTGGTGACGGCCGCGGCGCCGCTGCTGAAAATCCACGCCGTGGGGACCGCACCCATCCACCGCGTGGACATTATCCGGAACGGCCGCTACGTCTACACCGCCGAACCCGGGCAGGTCCAGGCCCAGATCACTTTCCGGGACACGCAGGCCGCGCCGGGGGAGGCGTACTACTACGTGCGGGTGCTGCAATACGACGGGCAGATCGCCTGGTCTTCACCCATCTGGGTAATTCGGAAGTAACCAGCAGCGGCGTCGGCTTCTTCCCTCCGGAGAATTCTGTTAAACTTTGCCCGCTGATGGCGCTCTTCACCCGGCCTTCCGCGGAAAGGATTCGCGCGCTCCTCCCTCTTCGCAGGTCGGCGCCCGACCTTCGCTTCCAGGCGCTGGTGCCCGGCGTGGACAACTTTCGCCACGATGTCCACCTCAGTCCGCAGTTTGTGGGCTTCAGCGGCGGTTTCATCCTGAAGCTGTTCGTAAAGCACTCCAGCGCCGCGCAACTGCTGGAGCAGAACCCGGGGCCGCCCAAGCCCCAGGACCGCAACGACTTCAAGCGCTACGTCCAGGAGGTTCTGCTCTCGGCGCTGAGCAGCGCCAAGGCCGCCAACAATGCTGACATTGACCTGCTGGCCAACACTGCCGTGTTCAAGTACCTGGGCTGGGAGATGCAGCAGCAGTACGCCGCCATCCTGCAGTCGGCCAAGAACAAGCTGAAGATGTACGAGGGGCCACGGCACGAGCGGAACCTGAGGGCCTTCCAGTTGAAGGAGACCTTCAGCGACTTCCAGGCCAACAAGAAGAACATCTTGCGGCGGGTGGCCGGCGAGTTGCTTCTGCTGGTTAACGAAGTCCAGGCCGACGTGGTGCGCAAGATGCGTGAGGCCTTCTTCGGCACCGAGGCCGGCCAGTGGTTTGCCTACTTCTCCAACCCGCTGGTGTTCACGGAAAACGGCCGCGACGACTACATCTCCCTGACGAAGTACGTCATGCTCGGTAACTTCCACCGCGACCCTGACCTGTACGAAACGGTGGACGGATGGCTGAAGTCGCTGCTGAAGCGGCTGGACGCGGCCGGCCCGGAGGCGCGCGAACTGGGGGCCACCGTGCAGGAGTGCAAGCGGCTGGCCGCCCGGGTGCAAGCCTTGCGCCAGCAGGTGAATCCCCCGGAGCGCGGCCGCGGCCTCGGGCGGCTCTTCGGCCCCCGCTCGGAAGCGACACCTCCGCCCCCCGCCGACCTGGCGGCACAGCTACAAGAAGCCGAGCAGCAACTGGCGCAGTTGGAAGAGCAGGTGCGGCTGCTGACCCAAGCCTACGAGGGGCAGCTCGACGATATGTTGAACGTCCCGGAGAACGTGGACGAGCTGTTCAGAGCCAACCGCACCGAGCAGGCCCTGGCCGAAGCCCGCGGCCGCAAGGCGCCCCGCGAAGAACTCGCCGCCCTGGAAGAAAGGCTGGAAATCCAGCGCTGCCTGGTCGAGGAGCTGTACAGGTCCAGCCAGCAGCTTGGCATTCTGCCCTGCATCGCCGCCGCCTACGAGTCGGCGCGCATTTTTCAGGATTACTGCCCGCCGATCAACCCGCAGCAGCTCAAGCACGCGCTGTTGGACCCGGCCGAACGCAAGAAAGCAGTAGACCTGATCGCCCACTACAAGCTGACGCACGCCACCAAGGCCAGGCTGGAGGAGGCGGCGGGAGGGGTGCGCGCCTGCCAGCCGCGCGAGCTGCGCGCGCTGTTGCTGCGCTTCGTGGCCGATTTCGTGCGCCACCACCGCGACGCCCGCCTGCTGGCCGTCTTTCAGGCCCTCCAGGACCGGGTGAACCTGGCCTTCGACGAGAAGACCCGCCAGCTCTCCCGCATCAACAACACGCTGTACGAGTTCCTCCTGCCGGAGGAGCAGCAGCCGCAGGATGAGCGCATCCTGGGCCACATCATCCTGAAGGCCGACGTTCGCGACTCCACGACCATGACCGCCGAGCTGTTCGCCCGCGGCTTGAACCCCGCCAGCCATTTCAGCCTGAACCTGTTCGACCCCCTGGACAAGCTGCTGCCCCGCTATTCGGCCGAGAAGGCCTTCATCGAGGGCGACGCCGTAATCCTGGTCATGTACGAGAAGGAGGGGACGCCGCTGGGGGGCTACCCCATGGCCCGGGCCTGCGGGCTGGCCCGCGAAATCATGGAGATTGTCAACCTTTACAACTCGCGCGCGGAAAAGACCAACCTGCCCCGCCTGGACATCGGCATGGGCATCTGCTGGCAGAACTCCCCCCCGATGTATCTGCTCGACGGCGAGACGCGGATCATGATCTCCTCGGCCATCAATCAGGCCGACCGCCTTTCCGGTTGCAGCAAGCTGGCCCGCCGGGTGCTGGCCCGCAACGGTCTCATCTTCAACGTCTTCCTGTTTCAAACCATCAGCGAGGAGGCGGCCGGTGGAGCCATGGAGGAGTTCCTGGTGCGGTACAACACCGGCATCTGCCTGGGCGAGGACGCCTTCCACAAGCTGCAGCAGGAGATCTCGCTGAAGACCGTGGAGCTGGAACTGCCCCTGCTCTGGGGTCCGGAGAAAGTCCTCCTGTACTGCGGTTCCTTTCCGCTCTCCCGCGACGTCTTCCAGCGCATCGTGGTGCGGGAAGCGCGAATCCCTTTCGTGGACCCGCAGTCGTTCGCGCTGAAGCAGTACACGGACCGGCGCTATTACGAGGTGTGCACAAACCGCCTGGCCTATGAGCAAACTGAGCCACTCGTCTCCCGCCCCGCCCCGGCCTAGCCGCCTTGAGGTGCAGGAAGGATGCAGCGGCGGAACATCAAGGGAGGCCCGGCAGGGTATACTAGCGGCGGAAGGTGATCGGGTCTGGTGACTCGCCCGGCCTTCAAAGCCGGCGGCTGTCCCTTGAGGCAGCGATGGGTTCGATTCCCATAACCTTCCGCCACTCCTCTTTCCCGTTCGACCAGGGGCGCCATGACTCGTAAGCGCCGGCGCCGCTTCCAGGCTGCCAGGGAAGTGCGGGCGCTGGCCCGCGAGCGGATCGGCACCCCACCCCCCTCGCGGCCCCATCCCGACCGCCGCCAGAAGGCTGAGAAGCACAAGAGGAAGTCGTTCGAAGAAGGGCAGGAGTGAAGGGAAGCGGAAACGCCTTGATAGGCTCAACCGTTGTGGCTTCTGACCGTCCCCGGACCGGGGACTAGTTCTTGGAGCCTCAGCCCGGCCTCGAGTCGGGAACGTCATCCTCCTCGCGGAAGGGCACGAAGCCTTTCCGGCCGGTCAGGGTCTCCAGCTTGCGGCCAATCTGGATCAGGTCCTGCTTCACGAAGCCGACGGAGGTGTGGAGGACGTCGCCCCCCTGGCCAATGAGGAAGGCGGTGGGAACATGGGTAAGACCATAGGCATTGGAGACGGGGTAGTTCTTCTCAATCTCGTCAAGCAGGACGGGCATGGTCAAGCCGTACTCCCGGACAAACTGCTCGGTCTCGCCTCGCTCGTCCTGGGAAATGGCCCAGAGGTGGGCCTTGGTGTCGCGGAAGTGGCGCTGGAAACGCTCCAGGAACGGGAACGTGAACTGGCACACCGGGCACTCAGACTTGAAAAAGGCAGCCAGCAACGGTCCCTCTTTCAGCGCCTCAGCCAGCGAGTATCTCTTGCCGTCCAGGGCCAGGAGAGTGAACTCAACAGCGCGCGAACCTGCCGGGAGGGCTGCCATGGTGCGCTTCCTTCGGAACAGTTTTGATACAAGTCGGTGAAACATGCAAGTCCCTTGCACAACAAAACGTTACCGGTCGCGCCATTTGCGGATCAGGGCCTTGGCGGCGACCAGGATCGGGTCCCAGACCGGGGCGAACGGGGGAGCATAACTCAAGTCCAGGGCGGCCAGTTGCTCGATGCTCAAATGCCACATATACACCGAAGCGGGAGCCGCGTGACAGAGTTTCCCCATTGGACCGACTTGATTCCGGCTCTTCCGTCGGTATTGGTTCTTAACCTGGTCTCGGAAGTGCGCTACCATAGGCGGGGTAGATGATCGGCGCGCTTCCGTTGCTGTTGTTGGTTGCCGGCCTGGCCCTTGGCCAGGTCACGCTGGTCTCTCCGGAAGAGGGCAAGCGCGCTCTCGAGAATCTACCTCCCGCTCCTGCTTCGCAGAAGGCCGGGGCCAAGCCAGCACCCATACCCCGCCCGCGCCGCGGGAGTATGCTTCCCGATCGGTTTGCAGGGTGGGTGAGCGCCGACACGGAACGCTTCGGGCCGTACAACGCGGCCACCATCGCCGGCAAGGACGCGCCCGTCCTGGTAGAGTACGGGTATCGCGGGGCGGAGCGCACGACCTACCGCAGGAACGAGCAGACTCTCACCGTTGGGGCCATCCGCCTGCAGGATTCTTCCGGCAGTTACGGGCTCTACACCTTCTATCGCGGCGAAGATTGGGAGACCAGAGATCTGGGCGAGGAACAGATTGCGGCCCGCGGCGGCGACCTGCTGATTCACAAGCAGGAGATCCTGGTGCGTGCTTCGCTGAGCGACCCGGGGGCCAGGCTCAGTCCGGACGAGGTGCGGGAACTGAGGGCTGAACTGGAAGTCAACGGCGGGGGGCCCGTGCCCACCTTGCCGCGTTACCTGCCGGAAAAAGGGTTACTCCCCAAGACTCGCAAGTACCTGCTGGGGCCGGAGGCGCTGGCGCGGGCCGCACCCGATTTGCCCACGGCACTCGTGGATTTCCAGATGGGGGCCGAAGCGGAACTGGCCCGCTACAGGCTTCCCGGCAAGCCCCCGATGACCCTGCTGCTCGTCAACTATCCCACACCGCAGATCGCAGCGGTGAAACTAAAGACGTGGCAGCAACTCCCGTCGCCCGGAGCAGACCCGATCACCACGCTGCTCTATGCGCGCCGCAGCGGGCCGATCGTAGCCTTCGCCAAAGCAGCCGACAAGCGGGATGCCAAGGATCTGCTGGAAGCCATCAGCTACTCAGCCCAGATTACCTGGAACGAGCGCGTTGAGGGGGACGATGCT
Source organism: uncultured Acidobacteriota bacterium (assembly GCA_964451215.1). GTDB lineage: Bacteria > Acidobacteriota > Terriglobia > JAJPHL01 > JAPKYU01 > CAYVGN01. The sequence goes on along the minus strand of CAYVGN010000036.1, from coordinate 3,625 downwards.
CCCACCTGGGCACGCTTCCTCATAAACCTGTTCGTGTTGATCGGGACGCTGCTGGGGTTTGCGCTGCTGGCCGGGCTGGGTTTTGGTCTGCTCAGAGTGGTGCTACAGAGGCGCTATCCCAACCGGTTCTTTGACCGGCTGGAAGAGACGGAGATCATACAGCTACACATAAACTACACAAAGTAAAACGGTTAGGCCAACGACGGCGGTTGCCGGGGGTGAGAGGGAGTGATTGAGCGGCCGGCGCGGGGCTGAATTTCTCTCGCAAGTCGTTGATACAAAAGAAGATATTGCACGCCAAGTTGCTGGAGTTTTTCCTTGACAGGGGTGGAATGGCCGAATAGACTTGGCCTGGAAGTTTTGGCGGCTGCGCATCCGTCGAAGCTTTTCTCCCTACTGCCCCGAGGGAAACGGGGACAAAAAATGCTCACCGCAAGGTGAGCATTTTTGTTTCTCCACTTATGCGTTGCTTGCACCTGGATTCGCGGGGAAGGCCTTGCCCGATGCCGCCGCTGGAGGGAGCCGAGTTCTGCGAGGCGCATCTGCCGGTCCCCTTCGACCACGAACCCCTTGAATTGCCTTTCGCTTACCGCCTGGCTCGCCGGATGGCTGCCGTGGCTCTGCTGGGTCTGCTTCTCTTTCAGTTCTATTTGTTCTTCCGCCTGGTCTATAGCCCGTGATCAGGCTTCGGGCACCGCAGCCGGGGAGCACACGCGAGCCGCCAGCACTGGTCATCGCGAAGATGCGAGCGCCCCGCTCCATCAACTGCCAGGCCAGCAGGTCCTGGACCCACTAGTGCCGTGTCCCACAAGTCCCACCCTGCAGCCGGCGGCGGAAACCTGCTCCTGATGCGGCTTTCGTGGCCGCAGGGGTGGGGTGGAATTAATGGGACACGGCACTAGAGCAGGCTGGAAGCGCCCAGGATCAGCGCCCAGGGGCGCTTGTCAGTCTTCCCCATTCCACTCCTCCACCACGATTCGGCGACGGTCGCCGCCCAAGTCTTGAAAATGAATTTCCCAGCGTGGCCCCGGAAACAGGCCCTTCAGCTTCTCACCCCATTCTATCAGCACCACCGAGGGTTGATCCTCCCCCCACAGGTCTTCCAGGCCCAGCGTGGCTATCTCCCGCGGGCTTTCCAGCCGGTATAAGTCCACGTGGAAGACCTTCACCGGCCCGCGAGTGTGTTCGTGGATGAAGGTGAACGAAGGGCTGGTGACCTCATCCCGGGAAGCGGCGCCCAGACCCTCGGCCATGCCCTTCGCCAGCGTGGTCTTGCCGGTGCCCAGGTTGCCGATCAGCAGGACGAGCAGGGGCGGGCGCAATCGGCGCGCCAACTCGCGGCCCAGTCCCACCGTCTGCTCATCCGACCCGGTGACGTATTCGTTCCTGCTCCGCGCCAGCGCCATTCCGAATGTAGCGGCGGGTCTATCCCGCCATCGAGACTGCCACCCCAGGACGGTCGCGGCACAAAGCTGCCGCTACATCTCCAGGCCCGACACCTGGTTCCAGGCCCGCGGCAGGCAGCGGATCAGGTCGGTGGCGACCAGCGCTTTCTCGCCGGTTTCCGCCACAGCCAGGTCGCCTGCCAGCCCGTGGATGTAGACCGCCGCGCAAAGGACGTCGGCCAGCGACAGGTCCGGGAACTGAGCCATCAGGCCGGCCAGGAAGCCCGTCAAGACATCGCCGGTGCCGCCGCTGGCCATGCCGGGGTTGCCTGTCGGGTTGACATAGACCTGTCCGTTAGGCTCGGCGACGAGGCTACGGAAGCCCTTGAGGACCACAAAAATGCCCTGCTCCCCGGCCAGGCTGCGCGCCAGTTCGACGCGCTTGCGCAGCACCTCGGTGGTGGAGAGGTCCAGCAGGCGCGCCAGCTCGCCGGGGTGCGGTGTGATCACCAGCGGCGCGCTGCGCCCGCCCAGCGCCGCCGGCTGGCCGGCGAAGGCGTTGAGCCCGTCTGCGTCCAACACCAGGGGCAGCGGAATGTCACGGACCACGCGGCGCACGAAGGCCACCGTATCGGGGCGAGTGGACAGGCCCGGGCCCAGCGCCAGCACGTCCTTGTCCCCGGCGATCTTCTGGAAGCGGTCCTGGTCCAGGGCCGCTGCCGAGATGCTGCCGGTCTCGGTTTCCGGCAACGGCTCGGTCATCAGTTCGGGCACGAAGCCGGCCACCACCGGCTGGATGCCCTGCGCCGTGGCCACGGTTACCAGGCCGGCGCCGATCTTCAGCGCGGCCTGGCCGGTCAGGGCCGCCGCCCCACCCTTGCCCCGCGAACCCGCCACCACCAGCACGTGCCCGAACCGGCCCTTGTGCGCGCCCGACTCGCGCACCCGCGCGCAGGCAGCCAGTTGCCGGGGCGTGACCAGGTTCAGGTAGAAGTCCTCGCGCCCCTCGTAGACTTCCGGGGGCGTCCCGATCGGCTTCACCACCAGTTCGCCCACCCGCTCGCAGTTCGGCGGCAGAATCTGGCCCACCTTGGGCGCAGTGAAGGTGACGGTGATGTCGGCGCGGAGCGATTCTCCCAGCCCCACGCCGCTGTCGCTGGGCAGGCCCGAGGGGATGTCCACGGCAACCAGCGGCAGGCCGGCGAAGCTGGCGTTGATGTCGCGCAGTATCTCACCCAGCAGGCCCTGGACCGGGCCGGACAGCCCGGTGCCCAGGATGGCGTCCACCAGCAGCGTGCAGTTCGACAGCTCCGGTTTCAGGGCCAGCCACCCGTTCAGGTCGCGGACCACCTGGGGCTGGCAGCAGGTCTTCACGAGCACGTCATACATGACGCGGGCGTCGCCCCCGATGGAATCCGGCTCGGCCAGAACTACCACGCGCGGCCGCAGACCGCGCATCCACGCCTGGCGGGCTACCACGAACCCGTCGCCGCCGTTGTTGCCCTTCCCGCACAGGATGGCGATGCGCTGCTTGCCCAGCGGGGCGAAGCGCTGCTCCAGCACGCTCACCACCCCCAGGCCCGCGTTCTCCATCAGCAGGATGCCCGGCACCCCCAACTCCTCGATGGTAATGCGGTCCACCTCCCGCATCTGTGCCGCCGTCAGTATCTTCACGTTGGCTCCCGCGGTGGCGCCGGCGGCCTTGTTGCCGGCACTTGCTCGGGCCGGGGCGGCGTCCCGCCGCTAGCGGGCCGCCGCCCCTGCCAAGTCTTCCAGCTTCTTCAGGTCCTCATTGTGGCCGATGGCGATGACGTAGTCGCTGGCCTCCAGCCGGGCGTCGAAGGCAGGATTGAACACCATCTTGCCGTCGGCCTTCTTCATCGCCAGAACCATGATGCCCAGCTTCTGCCGGATACCGGACTGCTCCAGGGTCTGGCCGACCAGGGGCGAGTGGGCCGCCAGGCGCACCTCCTCGATCATCAGTTCCAGTCCGCCGGTGGCGGCGCTGCCGGTGACGCTGTCCAGGAAGTCCAGCACGTTGGGCCGCAGCAGCGCCAGGGCGATGCGGTGTCCGCTGTAGGAGTACGGAGAAATGACGATGTCGGCGCCGGCCCGCCGCAGCGACTTCTCCGCCTCCTCCTCCGAAGCGCGGGCGATGATCTTCAGCGCCGGGTTCAGGGCGCGTGCCGTCAGGGTGATGTAGATGTTCTCGGCGTCGCCCCCCACCGCGGCCACCAGCC